>NZ_JAYJLD010000005.1 GCF_035282765.1 Ferviditalea candida
GTGCAGACTACATTCTCCACCAGTACCTCTCAAATTGTCAAAGTTGAAATCATGAGAATAAGCGAGAAAACAGGCGAAAACATTACTTTATAGTGGGAGGTTGAATTCTATGGCCAAGAGGCTGAGAATAACTGCGATTTTTCTTATCTTGTTAACAATTTTTGCAACCGCTTGCAATTCGGGAGGAAGCCCAAAGCAATCCCAGACGAACGCGCCGGCCGAAACCGCGGCAAGTTCCGATGCGAATAGCGGCAAATCGTCGGGAGAAAAAGTGGAACTGACGTTTTGGACTTGGGGGGAAAGCGATATTCCCGGCTTTGACCAGTGGATGCAAAAGCAAATCGATAATTATCAAACAAAGAATCCGAATATCGCGATCCATGTAGTCAAACAAAATACCGATACGCTTACCGGCGCATTTCAAGCTACAGCCGCCACTAATAGCGGCCCGGATATTGCAACGCTTTGGGCGACCATTCCGGTTTTGACCCAAGTATGGGGAGGTTATGTTGCGCCGATCAGCGATTATGTGCCGGCGGATGAAATCAAGCATTGGGTCAATACTTCCGAAAATACATATGAGGGGAAGGTATGGGCCGCTCCCATTTATTTGATCGGCGTTCCGCTGGCCTACAATAAGGATCTGTTTAAACAAGCCGGCCTAGATCCCGAAAATCCTCCGAAAACATGGGATGAATTCTTAAAAGCTTGCGAGGCTTTAAAAGCCAAAGGAATTACTCCGATCGGCATGGGGAATAAGGACGGTTATGCGGGCGCATGGATGTTTTCAAACTTTGGCAAGCAAAATTTGGACTCCATGGAAGATCTGAAGCAAGCTGTTATCGGGAAAATGGATATCACGGATCCGAAATATACGGGATGGTATGCAAAGCTGGCCGAACTTGTCGATAAGGGCTATTTCAATGACGATATTTCATCGCTTGACCTGAACAACGGATGGAAGCTTTTCCCTTCCGGCAAGGTTGCGATGTCCTGGACGACGGACGGAAACTTTATCTCATGGCTCAAATCAATGGGCGGAGACGCGCATATTGGCGCGATGCAAACGCCGATATTCGGGACGGGAAAACTGGCGGAATCTTATAATGCCACCCAATCGTCATCCTATTTCATCACTTCCTGGTCAAAGCATAAGCAAGAGGCCGCGGATTTTCTGGCCTATCTGCACAGCAAGGAAAGTATTTCCGATTTCTATACGAGCACAGGGGCTTTTCCCGCCGACGACCGATTTGATACCGGTTTGATCAATGACAAAGAAATTCAGAAGCTGTTCAATTGGGATACCCAGGGCACACAGGTTTGGCCGGAAAACTATTTGCCGCCGATGGTCGATGGGAATGCCGATATTGCCGGCGGGCAAATGATTACCTCCAAATCAGGGAACCCTCAGGATGTTGTGAAACTTTGGGATACGGTATTAAAGCAATGGAGAAGCCAGCATCCGGATGAATTGGAAAACTTCAAGAACTGGAGCAAATAACGATTGGAGAATTATGAATGAAAGCCATCACAAACCATACTTCACCTGAATTAAAAACTCAAAACCATCTTGGACCCCGTCTTGATTGGGGTCTAAGATGGTACCTGTATGTTGCTCCGATGATTATCGTGATAGTTGGCGTATTCGGATACCCGCTTGTATCTGTAATCCGATACAGCTTTTATGCCGGAAACATGAACCGGCTGATATATGTAGGTTTGGCAAATTACAAAGCGATTTTTCAAGATCCTGTATTTTGGATTTCTATTCGGAATAACGTTTTTCTTTTGATTAGCGTGCCCATCATGATCGTCATCGCCATGCTCCTGGCCATTTTGTTGTATGAAGCGGTGAAAGGCTGGAAATTTTACCGGTCGGTCGTATTTTTGCCGTATATCGTTTCCGCCACGGTTATCGGCATTACTTTCAGCTATCTGTATCAGTTTAACGGTGTATTGAACACGAGTTTAAGAGCGATTGGCTTGGATGCGATTGCGCTTGACTGGCTGGGCAACTCGCACTTGGTTGTTCCGTCCGTAATGAGTGTCATCCTTTATCAGCAGATCGGATTTGGCGTTGTTCTGTTTTTTGCGCAGATGATCAATTTGCCTTCAGAGGTTTTTGAGGCGGCTGAACTTGACGGCGTCAATTGGTGGCAGAAGCAGTGGCTGGTGACAATCCCCCAGCTCAAAGGGGTCATTGAATTCTTCGCCATAACGGAAGCAATCAATATGCTGAGCTGGGTATTCAATTATGTTTATGTACTTACAGCCGGCGGTCCGGGGAACAGTTCCAGCGTATTGGAAATTTATATTTGGCGGAATGCCTTTTTCTTCCGTTCATATGGTTCCGCTTCTGCGGTGGCCACTATTTTGTTGATCATAACCGTCGTTTTAATTTTTGTTTATTTCCGAATTCGCAGCGGCAATATGGAACAAAGGGGAGAGTCTTAATGGCAAGATTGTTCGGAACATTGGTGAAACAGGCGATTATGGTTCTCATGACAATATCTTCTTTATATCCGCTGTACTTTTTATTGATCACCAGTTTAAAAACCGGAAAGGAGTACACGGCGAATTCCACCGGTTTTCCTCACAGTATTACGTTTCAAAATTTTTCCGATGCCCTGACCAAAGTCCATTTGGGCGTCTGGTTTTCCAATACGATTGTTTTGACAGTGGTTTCCGTATTCCTGACTACCCTGATATCCGCATTGGCCGCTTATGCCATTGCATGGGGGAAATTCATCGGCAGGCAAACGCTGTTAAAGCTTTGCATAGCGTTAATGGTCGTTCCTCCCGTGATTTTGATTATTCCTATGTTTTTTGTGATGGTTAAAGTGCAGCTCATCAATACCCTGACATCCGCTATTATTTTTTATACCGGCCTGATGATTCCGTTCTCTGTCTATTTGCTGACCAGTTTTTTCAGGGAAATCCCCAGCGAGCTTTTTCAAGCGGCTCAAATAGACGGCTGTTCGAGATTCGGCGCCTTTTGGCGGATTGTGATTCCCTTGGCGGCTCCGGCATTTGTCACGCTCGTGATCGTAAATTCATTGTGGGTTTGGAATGAGCTGCTGATCGCGCTTGTGTTTTTGCAGGATGAGAGCAAGCGCACGATTATGGCCGGCATCAGCATGTTTCAAGGAAGATACAACACCAATCAACCGTTGATTATGGCCAGCTCGTTTTTATCCCTGCTTCCGATTTTACTGCTTTATTTGTTCGGGCAACGGTTCTTCATCAGAGGACTGACAGCAGGTATCGGAAAATAAAACGAAAGACGGGAATGTGAATGATAAAAAAATCGCTTTTTAATATCTATAACGTTGAAATCATCGTTAGTGATCTGGATCACCCGGAATGCGTAAACTTCGGTCCTGATGGAGCGGGATATGCGGGTGGAGAAGCAGGGCAGCTGTTTAAATTTACAAGTGAACGGGATAAAGTGATTCTGGCAAATACCGGTGGGAGAATCGGCGGATTATGTGTAGACGGAAATTACACCTGACGAAAAAGTGTCCGTATATTCCTCCGGCACAAAAGAATTTCCGGCAAAATATCCGAATTACCCCGTATTTGATAATAAAGGGAACTTATATTATTCCGATTCAGGCGGGGATTTCTATCGTGCAGAGGGCCGCATTGTTGTGGTGCGTCCGGATGGCGCAACAGAACATTTGTATGGAGGGCATCTGCATTTCCCGAATGGCATGGCAATTGATGCCGAGGAGAAAAATCTTTATGTCATTCAAAGTTCCGCTTCCAATATTCTGAGATTTATTGATCCTTATGCCGACCGCATGAATCGGCCTGCGAATGTAGCGTTTGAGCCGGGTTCAACCAGGTTGTTTTTTGCCAATCTCGGAGGCTTTTCCGTCAATGCTGTTGATGTGGGTGAAAAAGGCTTGAGGTTAAAATATCCGAAGTTTTGAATACTTTATCGTGTGAGGAGATCATCCTTGAAGATTACGAATATGGAAACATTCATTGTCAGCATTCCATACAGTCATACCGAAAAAAGCTCACGTGTCAACCGGCTGGGAGTTACGGATGTTATCGTCAAATTAACGGCGGATAACGGTTTGGTTGGTTGGGGGGAAAGCTGCAGCGGAGCCGACGTCAAATCTGTTGAACAGGCCGTTCTTTCTGCAAAGCCATATGTAATTGGAAAAGATCCATGGCAATTGGATGCAATATATAACGATTATATGAAGAAGGGGCTTTGGGATTTTCGACCGATGACGGCTCAATTTGCTTTTGTGGGGATTGATCAGGCTTTATGGGATTTGTGTGGCAAAGAGGCCGGGCAGCCTGTATATAAATTCTTTGGCGGCGCAATGAGAGTTTCGGTGAATTATTTTTATTATTTATCGCATTCATCCGTGGAAGAAATGGAACGACAATGCCGTGACGGTCTGGATAAAGGGTATTCCGTATTTTATTTGAAAACAGGAATTGACCGAAAAACAGAAGATGAACTTCTGAGTGTGATACTGGGTAGGGACTATGCGGAAATTTCATATGTTATGTGAATTGGCCGATTTGGAAGGTCTTCAGGTTGTCAAGCATACCCATGGAAGATAGCCAAGTACCATGCAAATTACTTGGAAGTGGGGCAATATTTGCCCAATCATCCTGAATAAACTCCACTTCAAATAAACTCCACTTCATAGGGGGAAATGGTTTGGTCTCTTTTTCAGAGCAGTCAGATGGCGGTATTCAATTGTTTAATGACTCCCTGACAATCACCATATATCCGAAATTCGGAGGAAAAATTGCCAGCTTTCGAAGCGGAGATAAGGAATGGCTATGGCAAAATCAACAGCTGCCGGAAATTCCAGTGGTAACGGCGGGAGCGGCCTATGACGATCTTTTCTACGGCGGAATTGATGAATTATTTCCGAATGATTATCCGACTTTGATTAACGGAGTTGCTCTTCCCGATCATGGCGAGCTTTGGTCCCGGGAGTGGGAATACAGCATGGAGAAAGGGGTACACGGCTGGTCGATAAGGATGAAGCTGGGCTTGCGGGCATATCCGTGCGAGTTTGAAAAACATATTTATCTGGAAGAGAACAGAATGACGATCGAGAGCAAATTGACCAACCGGTCGGAGGAGGATTTTCCCTTTTTGTGGGTGCTGCATCCCGCTTTCCGAATCAGTCCCGCGCATAAGTTACATTTTCCTGCCGGAAGGGTCATAGTGGAGAATGAAATCAAAGGAAGGGTTGCGAAAGGGACACCTTTGTTTATTTGGCCGGGAAGGGACATCGGTTTGGATTTGTCGCAAGTTCCGGAAGCAAACGGAGGTTTGGAGTCTTATTATATCACTGATCTCCCCGAGGGGCGGTTTATTCTGGAAGATACGAATGCGGGGGAATCCCTTCAAGTCGATTTTCCTTTGGATGTCTTTCCGCATATGTGGCTGTTTATGCCGCTTGGGGGCTGGAAAGCCCACTATGTAGCCGTGATCGAGCCGAGCTCCGGCTATCCTACGGATTTGGCCGATGCAGTAAAAGCCGGGACGCACTCGGTTTTAAAAAAGAAATCCTGCATTTCCGCGACAGTCACATACTCTGTCCGGCCTTCACAACCGCTTTGATCGGCATGATTTGAAAGAAGGTGATCCTGCGGTTTCCCCCCTTATAATGGGACATGAATTCTCCGGGACAGTCGAGCAGATCGGCAGCCAAGTCACAGGTTTAAAAATCGGAGACAGAGTTACGGCAATCCGCTCGTATCCTGCGGGGAATGCAGAGATTGCTTGTCAGGCTCCGCACAGCGACAGATCGGTCTGTTCGTGCTTCAGGCCGCCAAAATTTTTGGAGTAGACAGCATCGTCATCCTTGATCTTAATAAGGAGCCGCTTCAGATACAGGGGAAATAGGGGCAATTCCCATTTCATCTTCAGAAGAACTTGCCCAGGTGGAAGGGTGGAATTTTCCAGACATCTTTCCGCAAACAGCCAAATTCCGGTAAATTTGCCATGGACATTGATGAGGCGATATCGGAAGGGCGACAGGCGACGGCGAACATGGAATAAACTCACAAAGTATAGATTGACTATTTTCTTAATACTGTATATTATTATAATTAATTTTATTTAGATATTAAAAAAAATTTTAATATTTGAAAAGAGATGATTTTGTTGGAAAACGTTAAAGATGAATTGGAATTTTTAACTTCTCTAATTCATGGAATGGCGGCTCAATTTGGCGATAAATGTGAAGTTGTCTTACATGATTTATCAGGGGATTATGAAAGCACGATTGTGGCAATAGAAAACGGTTACATTACCGGAAGGAAAATTGGAGATTGCGGCAGCAATCTTGGTTTGGAAGTGCTGCGAGGTACTATTGAGAATGGCGATAGATATAATTACATTACACAAACCAGGGATGGGAAAATATTAAGGTCTACTACCATTTACTTAAAAAACAGCAAGAAAGAAACAATCGGCGCCATTTGTATTAATTTGGATATTACGGATTTATTAATAGCCGAAAATACGATTAAATCAATCACTATGCATAGTTTGGATCAAGAAGTAAAAGAGGCTTTTGTCAGTGATGTGAATGAACTTTTGGATTTCCTTTTGCAAGAATGCCAAAATGATATCGGAAAACCAGTATCTTATATGTCTAAAGAAGAAAAAATGAAAGCCATCCACTATCTTGATAGAAAAGGTGCTTTTCTCATTAAAAAGGCTGGAGATAAAGTCTGCCAGTTCTTCGATATCTCCAAATTTACATTATACAACTATTTGGATGAGATTCGTGCGCAGCAAGTCAGAAGCGAGAATAAGGATTCGATCATTTAAGCTTGTTTCGATCATTTAAGAAAGCATTGAAAGGGGGTGAACATATTGCTCAATCAAATACCGAGTCCTTCTGTAATCGTAGATTTGAACATCGTGGATAAAAATATTCAAAACATGTCTGAAATAGCCAAAAAGGCGGGAATAAAGCATCGCCCCCATATTAAAACGCACAAGTCGGTATATTTTGCCAATAAACAAAAGCAAGCGGGCGCCGTTGGAATTACATGCGCTAAACTTGGTGAAGCGGAGGTAATGGCCGAAGCCGGATTCGATGATATTCTTGTCGCTTTTCCGATAATTGGTGAAGAAAAGTTGGAGCGTCTTTATCAATTGGCGCAAAAAATTAAAGTTTCGACATGTATCGATAGTATCGAAGTGGCACAAGGCATATCTGAGGTGGGTTTGAAATTGGGGCAACCTATCCCCGTGTATATTGAGGTTGAAGGCGGCAATTTGCGTTGCGGCAGACAACCCGGGGAAGATACAGTTAACTTCGCCCAGCAAGTAAAACGCTTACAAGGCGTCGAAATTATCGGTATCCTTACATATGCGGGCCAAATCTATAATGAAAAAAATATCGATGATATTCGAAGAGTTGCAAAGGAGGAAGCGGATAATCTCAAAAATACAGTTGAGCTTTTGAGAGAATCCGGGATTTTTGTTCGGGAAATCAGCGCCGGTTCTTCCATTTCGTCAAAGTTTGCTTCAGAGTTGAAGGGAGTTACGGAAATCCGGGCGGGTAATTATATTTTTCACGATGTATCCCAATTATCTACCGGAATGGCATCTATTGATGAATGTGCTTTGCGCGTTATAGCTACCGTTGTCAGTACTCCGTCCCCCGGAAGAGCGATTATTGACGCCGGATCCAAGACATTAACAACCGATACCGCTCAATTTCGTAAAGGATACGGTTATATTATCGAATATCCTGAAATTGAAATTTACAAATTAAATGAGGAACATGGCTTTTTAAGGTTTGATCCATCCATTCAATTGTCTGTTGGACAACGTTTAACGATTATTCCCAACCATGCGTGTGTTGTTGCCAATCTTACCGACGAATATATAGGGGTTCGCGGCGATCAAATCGTCGAAGTCATTCCTGTTGAAGCAAGAGGCAAAAACAAATAGAGAAGCACAATTTCAAAAAATAGGGAGGCCTTCATTTATGAAATTAAAATCCGTTGCTTTATCATTATTGGTCATTGCTCTGTTTACTGTAATGGGATGTTCAAAAGATACTGCTTCAAACAGCGGAAATCAATCCGTTTCCACGCTGCAAAAAGTAATCCAAAGCAAAAAAATGACAGCCGGCGTTATCTTGTCGTTTCCTCCATTCGGTTTTAAGGATGAAAAAGGCAATCCCCAAGGATACGATGTCGATATGGCAAAAGAGGTAGCGAAGAGTCTGGGTGCAGAGCTGACGATCGTGGATGTAACTGCAGATGCCCGTATACCTAGCCTGGAAACGGGCAAAGTGGATATCGTAATAGGAAATTTTACACGCACTCTGGAACGCGCGCAAAAAGTTGACTTTACCGATCCGTATATCGTTGCCGGCGAAAGATTGCTTGTGAAAAAAGGAAGCTCTATTAAAGAAATTAAGGATCTCTCCGGTAAAAAAGCAGCTGTAACCAAAGGCTCCACAAATGCGGACATCGTAAAAAAATATGCTCCGGATGCTGAAATTGCTTACTTCGCCACTTCCGCTGACGCAGTGCTCGCAGTAAAAAATGGCCAGGCGGATGCGTTTATCGAAGACAGCAATTTCGAACAATATCAGGCAAAGCTAAATCCTGATTTGGAAGTGGTGGGAGATTCTTTTGTTCCGCTTGAATACAACGCTTTCGGTGTTAAAAAGGGCGATCAAGATTGGTTGAATTATTTGAATCTGTTCGTATTCAACATGAATAACAATGGATTGAATAAAGAGCTATACCAAAAATGGTTTGGCGCCGAACTGCCGTTCAAATTAAATCCGCAATATTGATTTGTCGCGCTTCATAAGTGGACCGGCCCGTAATTTTTCGTATCATTTCCGCCTGCTGAAAAGCAGGCGGATTTATTGAGGGGTGACATGAATGTTTTTTGACTGGGGAACTCCCATAATTCACATCGGCGATTTTATCATGGGTGCATTCACCTCGTTATGGATTGCGGTTTTGGTTTTTCTCTTGTCTGTTTTATTTGGAACATTACTGGCTTTGGCAAGATTCAAAAGAAGAAAAAATCTGATATTTATATTGGCCACTGTTTATGTTGAATTCATCCGAAATACACCCGTGCTTGTTCAAATCTTTATTGTTTATTTCGGTCTGCCGCAATTTGATATTCATCTTTCGCCGATAACGGCAGGCGTTCTCGCGCTAACCGTCAACAATTCGGCTTATATCGCCGAAATTATTCGCGCCGGGATTCAATCTATTCATAAGGGGCAATGGGAAGCGGCCGCTTCAATCGGACTTTCCCATTTTCAAATGTTTCGGTTAATCGTTTTTCCGCTGGCTTTGCGAAATATTTTTCCGTCCTTGTCCAATCAATTTATTATGATCCTCTTCGGAACCAGTTTGCTGTCCATATTGGATGTAAGGGAACTGACACAAAGAGCCTCCATTTTAAATTCTGAAACATTCAGAACGATGGAGATTTTCGTATTCGTCACTTTAATGTATTACGTCATTTCTATTCTTTCATCTACTGTCTTGAGATGGGTGAACCATAAGTTTTACCCTAATATAAAATAGGAGGGACGACAGTGGATTTTAGTGCAGCTTGGGCTTATAAGACGTTATTATTGAATGGCTTTGCCGTTACCATCGAACTCTCCATTTTGGCCATTATTACTGGGACGCTTTTGGGATTTGTCGCAGGCTTGTCCCAGACAAGCAAATGGGCTATATTAAAATATCCGACCAAATTATATATCGAGATTTTTCGGGGATCGCCATTATTGATTCAACTATTTATGGTCTTTTACGGGTTGCCGTATTTGGGAATAGATATAAGTATTTTTGCGGCAACACTTCTGGTGTTTACCCTATATGGAGGAGCTTATATTGCGGAAATTATCCGTTCCGGAATCGAATCCATCCCAAAAGGCCAATTTGAAGCATCGCAATCGCTCGGATTGACCTATCGTCAAATGATGCAAAAAATTATTTTGCCCCAAACCTTAAAAGTGTCTCTTCCTCCATTAATGGGCTTTTACATTGGACTTATCAAGGATACCTCGGTTGCCTCCATTATCGGTTACATGGAAGTTGTGAAAGAAGGACAAATGATTATTAATATTACCGCCAAACCATTCGAAATTTATTTTGTAATTTCCGTTATGTATTTTATTATCTCTTATCCTCTTTCGTTATTGGTGGATTGGATAGAAGGGAGAAATAAGCACGCATGATTTTACTGAAAAATATACGAAAATCTTTCGGGGAAAATACGGTTCTTAAAGATATAACGCTAGAGGTTCAAAAAGGCGAGGTAGTGGTCATTATCGGCCCGAGCGGCTCCGGGAAAAGCACAGTTTTGCGCTGCATTAATAAATTGGAAAATGTCGACAGCGGCGAAGTGTACATTGACGGCCAGATTTTAAGCGATAAAAAATCAACGATTCGCAATATGAGGAAATCCGTGGGAATGGTTTTTCAGCAATTCAATTTATTCCCTCACTTAAATGTTTACGAAAATATCGCAATAGGACCGATAAATTCACTTAAAATGACCAAAGAAAGCACAGAAAAGGTGGTTCATGATCTGCTCAAAAAAGTAGGGCTGGAGGATAAAAAGTACAGCTATCCAACTCAACTTTCAGGCGGCCAACAACAGAGAATCGCTATAGCCAGGGCTCTGGCCATGAGTCCAAAGGCAATGCTTTTTGACGAACCCACATCGGCACTGGATCCCGAGCTGGTGGGGGAAGTATTGTCAGTCATGAAAACTCTTGCAAAAGAAGGCATGACGATGATCGTAGTCACTCATGAAATGAATTTCGCCCGGGAAGTGGCTGACCGGGTAATTGTTATGGCGGATGGCATGATTATTGAACAGGGCAGCCCCGAGGAAATTTTTAAATCCCCCAAAGAGGCTAGAACACAGAGCTTCCTTCGTTCAGTGATTGAAAAATAAATAATAATAAATTTGAATTGGAGATGAATAAGAATGAAACAACAAATCAGAACAACCTTGGCACCATCGGCGGCAGGTCCTTACTCTCAAGGAATTAAAAAAGGCAACCGCATTTATGTGGCAGGACAGGGACCATTAAATGCCGCAACCGGCGAAACTCCAACAACGATAAAAGAGCAGACCAGACAAGTTTTATTGAACATTCAGCATATTCTTGAAGCCGGCGGGGCAACAATGGATGATGTCGTCAAGGTCACCGCACATTTATCCGATTTAAAATATTTTGACGATTTTAATTCTGTCTATAAAGAATTTTTCACAGAGCCTTATCCAGTAAGAACAACTGTAGGGAGTCAATTGGCTAACATATTGGTAGAAATTGATGTAATAGCCGAAGTTGATTAACTTTGATCGAAGGGGCCGACAAAATGGAGCATGGAGCGGGTGGGTTATTCCCGGAGGTAGTAACCCTATGCCCGACCAAAAGTCCTTGTGTATCAAGGGCTTTTTGCTTTTTACACAATATCTTCTCCCCAATAAGCGATTGACTAAATAAACGTAAAGATTCTATTATTAAGAATCGGCCTTCTCAGATAGATCAGCTTGCGTTTTGGGAAAACAAGAGAGAGGAATTCATGCATCAATGAGTAAAAATGTTGAAACAACCAAATCCAGATTAGCAATCCCCTCGACGACCGGCATTTTGTTTACTGTATTTGTCATTATTTTCATAGCGGCAAATCTAAGAGCGCCGATCACTTCTGTCGGTCCTTTGATCGGTTTGATTCGCGAGGGTACCGGCATTTCAGGAACGTTGGCAGGGCTGTTGACCACGATTCCTTTAACGGCTTTCGCGCTCATTTCACCATTGGCCCCAATAATCGCGCGCCGGATCGGGATCGAACGTACTTTGTTTTTGGGCATGATTCTTCTCACAATGGGAATTCTGGTGCGGTATATCCCGACAATCCCCGGTTTGCTGCTTGGAACATCCATGATGGGCATTGCCATAGCGCTTAGCAATGTGCTGCTGCCCAGTCTGATTAAACGGGATTTTCCGGAACGTTCCGGATTGATGACCGGTATTTTTTCGTTCATGCTGAACTTATCGGCCGCTTTGGGCTTTGGCATCAGTATCCCACTGGCATTGAAAGCGGATCTGGGCTGGCGGGGATCGCTCGTGAGCTGGGCCATTCTGTCCGTTGCAGCGATTTTCATATTGCTGCCGCTGCTTCGGAATAAACGGAAACCGGCTGTGTCTTTTGCCGGAACCGCTTCTTTATTTTCCGCACAATTGTGGAAGTCGTCAATAGCCTGGCAGGTTACCCTATTCATGGGCCTTCAGTCTCTCCTATTTTACGTGATTGCTGCATGGCTGCCGGAAATGCTGCAGGAACAAGGCCTAAGTATTTCTGAGAGCGGATGGATGCTGTCCATCCTTCAATTCTCGGCGATTCCTTCCGCATTTGTTATGCCGATTTTAGCGGTGCGCGCATCCGATCAAAGGCTTCTCGGCGCGATTATCGGCCTATTGCTTTTAACCGGATTTGTCGGTCTGACGATCGGCGGAGTCGGACTCGTTCTTTTATGGATGTTTTTTCTTGGCATAGGCGGAGGCAGCGCGATCAGTCTGGCGCTTTTGTTGTTCAGTCTGCGCACGCGCAATGCGCTGCAAGCGGCTGAATTGTCAGGCATGGCTCAATCCGTCGGATATTTGCTTTCCGCCGTTGGTCCAATCCTGTTCGGGTTTATCTACGATCTTACTCATCAATGGTTGATTCCGGAAATCATTCTAATTGCGGTATCTGTCCTCGTCGTCATTTTTGGCATTGGGGCGGGTCAACAAAAATATGTAACTCCGGATGAACAGGTTTCGGATAACTCCATAACCTGATTTGATCAAAACAGACTAGCCCACTGCTTTGAGACGAGCAGTGGGCGGCAGCCCGTTAGAGTTCGAGTCTCTCCGACCGCATCACATGAATAGTCCTTGCGCTGCAAGGGCTTTTTGCTTTTTGCACTTATTTTGGTTTTTTCCCCTTGTTCCAAAAATGTTAACAAATTCTATCTTGTTCATTCTTGTGGTGAAATCAAAATAATGGTAAATTATATAATGTTAATTTCTCGATATAGTGATGATTATTAATTAGTGTGATAAATCTCACAGCGGGTGATGTGCCGAATGAGTAAGATATGAATTAATGAATATTTTCATACTCCCAATTTTAACAAAATATATTAAAAAAATATATTTTTTGTTCTCAAATTTCGACAGTTATTTTCGGTGTGGGTATATATAATATATTTTGTGTGTTTTCATTTTCTCTGAACAAAGGTGGTTCGCAATGTTTAGCCAGTTAGCCAGACCCTTGATGAATCTTGAGGATACGGATCTGAAACAGCTGCTTGAAGATATCCGCGCCCTTGATTCCGAAGTCGATGATGATTTTATTCTCCTGATCGAAGAGGAAATCAAATTTCGCGAAGTGAAGAATGAATTAAAAAGCGAATTAAGAAAATAAATATATTTGTTCTTGAATGCTTATCCCGGAACGCGGATTGCTGCAGTGCGATCCTTTGCTCTTACCGCCCTTCTTTTCGAACGTCGTTTTTTTGTCGTTTTGTTTAATAACATAAATATCAAAAGGGAAAGGGGATTCGCCGCCAAATTCAACGAATTTCCTTTCCCTGATTTTATTTTACCCTGATTTTATACAGATTTGCGGTTCATTGAGCCGGCCGGTTATATCTGCGGGAATACAGCCAATCCACATGGTTGGTGTCCTGCGGGCTGCGCTGCAGCATGATTGAATTGCGCAGCAGAATGGCGATCGGATCCTCGGTATGCAGGATATTTCCCCAAATGCGTCCTTTGACCTGCACGCTGGTTGCGCGCGGAATGCGATCCTGCTGATAGCTGGCAAACACCTTTGCGAGGTCGTCGCCGTGCTCGTGAAGCGAATTGGTCAGACAGGCAGCGTCCTCCAACGCCTGACAGCCGCCTTGGGCCAAATATTGCAGCATGGCATGGGCAGCGTCTCCGAGCAGCGCAACGCGTCCCGACGACCAGTTGCCGATCGGCTCGCGGTCGTACATCGGCCAACGCCGCTGGCGCGAAATAAAGGACACGGCATGGCGCACGGGTTGACAGCACTTGCCGAAATGCTCGTCAATCTCGTCCGGAGTTCCCCAGTCGTCGGAGTCCTTCTTATATCGGAAGCTTTTGAATACAACCACCTGATTGTACAGCTCTCCGCGGCGCACGGGATACTGGACCAGATGAAGATAAGGCGCGATCCACATGATAACGTCGTCCATGTTCGTTTGGGTTTGGGCCATCATTTCGGTCATCGGGATCGTGCCGCGATAGGCAACATATTGGGAACAGACAGGTTCATCATCGCTGAACATCCTGCGCGTCTTTGACCACAGTCCGTCAGCGCCGATTACGGCGTCAGCTGTGCAAGATGTTCCATCGGCCAGGGTGACGCGGGCCTTATCGCCGAGATCCTCAACATTTTCCACGGATTGGTTCGTCAATAGAGTAATCTTGTCACTGGCCCTGCATGCGTCAAGCAGCACTTTATGAAGATCGGAACGATGAAGGACAATGTACGGGTAACCGTATTTCTCAAGAAAAGCCTCGCCTAATTCGAGAGCGCTGAGCTCGTTTCCGGTTATGGCGTCCATCATGACAAGCCGTTTTGGAAACACCGCAAATTCGGATATTTTGTCCATCACTCCGAATCTGGACAATACCGAGGTGGCGTTTGGCGCAAGCTGAATACCCGCCCCGACCTCGCCGAATTCCGGCGCCTGTTCCAGGACATGGACGGAGCGTCCCGTTTCGGCAATGCCCAGCGCTGCCGTGAGACCGCCGATTCCTCCACCGACAACGATGAATTGAACTTCCTGCAAGTTGGACATGCTTGCAAAACTCCCTTCGAAAAAATGGGCTGCGGCCAACAAATTCTAACTATAGAGAATTAATTTCTTTATATGGGAACTATTTAATAGCAAATTGTCATAATAGTCAATACATAATATTTGATTCATATTTAACCTGCGTTTGATTGAAAATTAACAGAATAATTGTTACAATTTTTTAAAGCTCTCAAGATTGAAATGGAAAAACAGGGAGAGGTGGCTATGGTTTCTATACCTGAGGGAACATTGTTGTGGGAGCCTTCCGAGTCGCAGATACAGGACACTGCTTTACACCGGTACATGCGATGGGTGGAGCAAAAATACGGCCTTTCATTTGCAGATTATGAGTCTTTATGGAAATGGTCGGTCGAAAATTTGGAAGATTTCTGGGGATCGATCTGGGAATTCTACGGAATCGGGGCTTCGCGGCCTTACACATCGGTCCTGAAGAGCCGAACTATGCCCGGGGCTGTATGGTTTCCGGGAGCAAGGCTGAATTACGCGGAGCATGTTTTTCGCCACAGCCGCAACGATCAGCCGGCGATCCTGTTTCAATCGGAGCATCGGCCTTATACAGAAATCTCGTGGGGTACCCTGCGGAAACAAACTGAAGCTGTAGCGCATACGTTGAAAAAGCTGGGCGTGAAGCCGGGCGATCGCGTCGTCGCGTATATGCCGAATATACCGGAGGCGATTTCCGCATTTTTGGCGTGTGCGAGCATCGGGGCGATATGGTCCAGCTGTTCGCCGGATTTTGGAACGCCCAGTGTCGTCAGCCGATTTCAGCAAATTCAACCGAAGGTCCTGTTTGCGGTCGACGGATACTCATATAACGGGAAAAAATTCGATAGAATCGACGCTGTCCGTGAGCTGCAGGATGCGCTGCCTTCGCTGCAAAAAACGGTTTTGGTTCCTTATTTGGTGGAACGGCAAGCTATGCCGGACGAATTGAAGGGGGACACGCTGCTGTGGGAGGAGCTGGTGCAGGAACATGAACCCGAACCGTTGACTTTTGAACAGCTTCCTTTCGATCATCCTTTGTGGATCCTGTATTCATCGGGGACAACCGGATTGCCGAAGCCCATTGTACAAGGGCAGGGCGGGATTCTGTTGGAACATGTGAAAGCGCTTTTACTGCAGTGCAACATCACGGAAGGGGAGCGGTTTTTCTGGTTTACCACAACCGGTTGGATGATGTGGAATTTTCTGATCGGCGGCTTGCTCGTGGGGGCGACCATCGTCATCTATGACGGCAGTCCGGCTTATCCTTCCATTGATGTGCTTTGGCAGCTTGCCGAGCAATCGGGCATGACGTTTTTCGGTACGAGCGCAGGGTATATCAATGCTTGCATGAAATCCGGCATCGAACCGGGGAATCAGTACGACCTTTCCAAGCTGAAGGGCATAGGGTCTACCGGCTCACCATTGACGACGGATGGGTTCGGCTGGGTCTATCGGTCTGTCAAGGATGACTTGCTGCTGGCATCGGCGAGCGGCGGTACGGACCTTTGCACGGCTTTCGTCGGAGGCAGTCCGGTGCTTCCCGTCCGGGCGGGGGAAATTCAGTGCAGGGCATTAGGCGCCAAAGTGGAGGCTTACGACGAGCAAGGACATTCGCTGACCGGTGAAGTCGGCGAATTGGTGATCACCGCGCCGATGCCGTCCATGCCGTTGTATCTTTGGAATGATCCGGACGGGATCCGGTACAAGGAAAGCTATTTTGAGATGTATCCGGGCATTTGGAGGCACGGCGATTGGATCAAAATAACGGATGGAGGCGGTTGCATCATATACGGCCGATCGGATTCCACCATCAACCGAAATGGGGTGCGGATGGGAACAAGTGAAATCTATCAGGCTGTCGAGGGACTGGAGGAGGTTGCGGACAGTCTCGTCATCGATTTGGAGATGCTGGACCGGCAGCCGATGCTGTTGATTTTTGTCGTGCCGGCCAAAGGTGCAGTTCTGGACGAAGCGCTGAAGAATAAAATCAAGCAGCGCATCCGCAGCGAGGTCTCCCCTCGTTATCTGCCCGATGAAATTCATGAGGTCCCGCAAATCCCGCGGACTCTGAACGGCAAAAAAATGGAGGTTCCGATCCGCCGCATCCTCCTGGGACATCCCATGGAGAAAGCCGTCAACAAGGACTCCATGAGCAACCCCGATTCTCTCGCGTATTTTGTCAAGCTGTCCGCCGGCTTGAATGCCAATGCTTCTTCCTGAGATAACATCAGCATAACGAACCGCCGCATCCATGTGACGCGGCGGTTCGCATTACTGACGGTTGCGGTGCAAACAGCGGTTCTAACCCGCCCGTTTCGACCGCTGCACAACGCAATCCTCTCAATCCCTCCGCAGCCCGCTGAGGCGTAGATATATGAGCCTCGGAGCAATTTGTGCTATTCAACGGCCTGCAGCACACTCTGCAGCAGCCTTCCGACTTGGCTGGGCCGGTCGGCGACAAGGGCGCCCGCCTTGGTCAGGGCGGCGATTTTATCCTCGACGGTTCCCTTGCCGGCGGTGATGATGGCTCCGGCATGGCCCATTTTCTTCCCCTTGGGCGCCGTTCGTCCGCCGAGGAACGCGACCAGTGGCTTCGTGAACACCTTGCGCTCGATGGCCTCCGCGACTTCCTCTTCCATCGTCCCGCCCAGTTCACCGATGATGACGACCGCATCCGTATCCGGATCGGCCTGAAATAACGGCAGCACCTCCGCAAATCGGGTGAACGGGACGGGATCGCCGCCGATTCCAATCAGCGAGGAGGCGCCGAAGCCCGCTTTGACCACCTCGGCCGTCACCTCATTCGTCAAGGAACCGCTGCGCGTCATAATGCCGATGCGGCCGGGGCGGTATACGCGATCCAGCCAATAGGGAAAGAAGCCCATCATCGCTTTGCCGGTTGAAATGATGCCCGATGTGTTCGAGCCGATGACCATGGCGCCTTCCTCCAGCGCGGCTTTTCTCATTTGCAGCGTGTCGTGCAGGGGAATCCCCTCGCAGAGAATGACGACCTTTTTAATCCCGGCATCCAATGCTTCGAACAAAGCGTCCTTGGCAAACCGGGGCGGAACGAACAGCAGCGAAGCATCGATCCTGAAGCTTGCCGCGGCCCGCCGCACGGTGTGAAAAACCGGAACGCCTTCCACGGTTTCGCCTTCCTTTCCCGGTGTGACGCCGGCGACCACATGAGTGCCGTAATCTTTCATATGTTTGGTCCAAAAACGGCCCTCTTTTCCCGTAATGCCTTGAACCAGCACGCGCGTAGCAGAATTCAAAATAATGCTCATTTGACTCCGACACCTCCGGCGAGCGCGATCGCCTGCTTGACCGCTTCCTCGGTCTCATCCAGCGACTGCAGACCGATGCTTCGCAGCAGCCGGTGCGCCTCCTCCTCGCCGGTTCCCCGGATAGCTGCGACAATGGGGATCTCCGGCTTCAGCAGCTTGACGGCATCGACCAGACCTTGGGCCATTACGTCCGCCCGGGCGATCGTACCGAAGGTGACGATCAGGATTACCTTCGGATTGCTTTTCATCATGATCGTCATCGCCTGCACGGCCTTGTGGTAATTCGGTCCGCCGAATTCCAGATAGTTGGAGACCGTCCCACCGTAGTAGTGGATCAGATCGAATACGGTGTTCGTCAATCCGGCTCCTGCACACATCAGCCCGATGTCCCCGTCAAATTCCAGGTAGGGGATTCCCTCTTGGGACGCTTCATATTGAGCATCGCTGTCAAAATATTCGCGGGTTAATTCAAACCGTTCATGCCGGAATAAGGAATTGTCGTCCAAGCTGATTTTCCCGTCGGCGGCGACGAGGTTTCCTTTACTGGTAATCATCAGTGGATTGATCTCCACAAGTTCGCAGTCATAGCGTTGAAACAGACCATACAGGTTTAACAGAAGCTTGGAGCCTTGACTGACGATCGGCCCGTCGAGGCCCAAGTCGTACATCAGATTTCTGGCCTGGAAAGGCGAAAGCCCTCTTGCGATATCGACGGATTCCCTGATAATTTTATCCGGTGTGCTGCGGGCGATTTCCTCAATATCGACGCCGCCTTCCGCGCAGGCCATAATCACGCTCGAGCCCGCGACGGGATCGAGCGTGATGGAGAGATAAAGCTCCTTTGCGATATGGACCGCTTCCTCAATGAGGACCTTGGAGACCTTTTTGGGAGAAGCAAAAATCTGTTTTGTTTTGGCATGCGCCTCTTCCCCTGAGGCGGCCAATTGAATCAAGCCTGCTTTGCCGCGGCCGCCTTCCAGAATCTGCGCTTTGATCACACACGGGAAGCCGATTTCATCCAGCGCCTGCTGCAGCCCCGACTCCTCGCGAATCAGCCTTCTTCGGGGAACGGGAATCTGGTTCTCTTCAAAAAGCTCTTTTGCCTGATACTCGAATAATTTCATAAAATGAATTCCTCCCGGACTTGAATGGATAGACGATCAGGAACGGCAGTTGATGCAGTGATCGAAATGGCTGTCGGATAGCATAAAGTGATCTGCATGCGCAGGACAGCAATCAATTTGGCGATTACCGGCCATACTTGGCAAAGTAGCTGCCCCACAAATCCTCCTCGGTCGGAATGACTTCCGGAATCACCCGGGAAACCTTTGTAATATTGATAAAATGCTTATAGGACAAATTTTCGCCGATGTTGTTGCCTGCCCAAGTGCCCCCTCCCATGGATAGGGTAAAGTTCAGGCCGTTATTGAAATTGCCGCCGTTCCCGTAGCACTGCGCTTGATTGATCAACAGCCGACATACGTCCATTTCCAGTCCGATTCTTTCGATATGCGATTCGTCCGTTGTGTGCAGGCCGCAGGAATGGCCCCTGCCTTGGCAGTTGAGAATGCGCTTGGTAATATCCAAAGCGTCGTCGAAGTCTTTGGCCTTATAAACGGCAAGCACGACAGCCAGCTTCTCGCGTGAGAAAGGATAGCCCGGTCCGATGCCGGTTTCTTCAACCATGAAGAAGGAGGCTTCTTTGGCGGCGGGATTCTGCAGACCGGCGGCCTCGGCGATGACCTCCGGGGCTTTGGCGGTAGTCTTGCCGCTTCGCTTCCCGTCGGGCCACATGGCCTGCTCGAGAAGCGCTTTCTCCTCGGCGCTGCACAGGTATCCACCTTCTTTTTTCAACGCCCCGATCATTTCATCGTACACAGCTTCCTCGATCACGACGGCGTTATCGCTCGAACAGCTGGTGGCATAATCATAAATTTTGCTCAAGCAGATGCGGTGGGCGGCCTCCTGCAAATTCGCCGTGGCATCCACCACCGATACGACATTGCCCGCGCTTACGCACAAATTCGGTTTTCCGCTCGTCTGTCCGGCGCGAACGTTATTGGCCGATCCGGTCACGGTGACAATATCGCACTGCTGGATCAGTTCATTGGAGAGCTCCTTGTTCACAGGGGCCGGAAGGGATTGGACAAGGTCGAGCGGGGCGCCGATTTTGGCCAATTCCTCATGGATATATTGAATCAGCAGTTGGCAGGTGGTAGCGCCTTTGGGAGAAGGAGAAAAGATAATGGCATTTCGGCCCTTCAGCGCCATCATCGCTTTATTCAGCGGGGTGGCCGCCGGATTGGTCGAAGGGACGACGGCGGCGACGACTCCCACCGGCTTGGCGATCTCGGTGATGCCCTTTTCCTCATCGACATGGATGACGCCGACCGATTTGGCTCCCAGCAGGTCGCGCAGGGTTCCCATCGTTTTGCGGCGGTTTTTATTGACCTTGTCCTCGTATTTGCCCAGTCCGGTGTCTCTCACCGCAACGCGGGCCAGCTCTTCCGCATTGCCCGGCTTGCAGATGGCCCATGCCAGCGCCTGAACGACTTCATCCACCTGGCTCTGGTCGTAATGGATAAAAATATTCATCGCTTTGCGCGCTTTCCGCACCAACTCGCCGACAATTTCCCGAGCATTTACCGCCTCAGTCGAATCTGTTTGTTGATTTGCGGTCATAGTTCAGCCTCCTTTGCGGGATTTCCGATGCGAGGAGATTACCAATTTCTATGGTCAAGATGCGCATATTTGGGCAATAAGCGGATGGGCAAGTGCAGCGCATCCTTGCGGAACGGCGGAGCGAGCTGCGTGCCGTCGACCATGAACTCCAGAACCGACGGTCTATCTTGGCTCAGAGCGTCAGCCATCACCGCTGCGATATCCTCGGGGCGCTCGATGCGGACCCCGTTGGCGCCCATCGCTCTGGCCACCTCGGCAAAATTGGGGCCCTCGATATCCGCTCCGACAAATCGGTTATTGTAAAAGTCCACCTGGTTTTTCTTCTCCGCACACCAGGCCCGGTTGTTGAATACGCAGGCAATTACCGGCAGCTTCTGCTCGACGGCTGTGCTCACTTCATGCAGGCTCATGCCCCATGCGCCGTCGCCCACGATCGCGATCACCGGGTTGTTCGGGTCGGCAATCTTCGCTCCGATCGCTGCCGGATAGGCAAAACCGCAGTTGCCGAAGGTCAGCGCCGCGAGATGCCTGCGCCCCTGATTGAAGGAGAAGTACCCGTTGGCGGTCGACGACACGTTGCCGATATCCGACGTCACGATCGTGCCTTCCGGAATCGCTTTCGACACCTCCAGCAGGGCTCGCCGCGGATTGATCTGCGGCTCCCCGTTCACGAACGGGTTGCCGGGCACCATGGCCAGTTCAACCAATTCTTCGTCCCACCTTTGTTTCTCTCCGGCCACTTCCTCCAGACGCTGCTGATCGACGCGCGGTGCCGACCGGGCCTTCAGCCGCTTGAGGATTTCCTCGCTCGCCGCTCCGGCGTCGCCGACGACCGCCACCTCGACCGGATGCGTCCGGGCGATTTGCTTGGGGTTGATATCGATTTGGATGATCTTCGCCTGCTTCGGGAAATAATCGATGTCGTAGCACGGGAGCGTGCCGAAGACCGACAAGCGGGTCCCGATGGCCAGAACGACATCGGCTTTTTGCAGGGTCCGCATCGCCGCTTTCGAGCCCATGTAGCCGATCGGCCCGACGGCTAACGGATGGCTGGCCGGAAACGCGTCGTTATGCATATATGAGCAGGCAACCGGAGCGGTCAGAAATTCGGCGATTTCCTTGACGGCATCATGCGCGTCGGCATCGACCGTACCCCTGCCGGAGATGATCACCGGATACTCCGCCGAAAGCAGCAGCTCCGCCGCTCTGTCCAGGGCTTCCCGCGGTCCGCCGTGGCGCATGCTCGCCCGGTATTGATGCGGCTGCAGAATCTGTTCCTCCAGTTCCCCGTAAAAGTAGTTGCGGGGAATGTCGTACAGGACGGGTCCCCGTTCCGCGTAGGCGATCCGGAACGCGGTCCGCAGCACGTCGGCCACCCGGCTCGGGTGGGTGACCTGCAGGGCCGCCTTGGTGATCGGTCGGAAGATGCTGACCTGATCGGCTTCCTGGAAGCCGTCCCAGCCGACCGTTGTTGTGCCAGCAGATGGGGAAATGACCACCATCGGGGTATGGGCGTGATAGGCGGCGGCCACGGAGGTGACCATGTTGGTGATCCCCGGGCCGTTCTGCCCGATGACGACACCGGCTTTGCCGGTCACGCGCGTATAGGCGTCCTCCATGTGGGCCGCGCTCTGTTCGTGGCGGACGGGGATGAACCGGATGCCCGCGGCCGGCAGCAGATCCAGCATATCCATATATGCGGATCCGAGAATGCCGGTGATATGGTCGATGCCTTCCGCCAGCAGCGTCTCCACTATCGCTTCGCTCGGCGTCATTTTTACCTTTGTCCGTTGATTTTGCTTTGTTGCCGTTTCCATTTTTGCCATTTGCTTTTACCTCCCAATAATTTGAATTGTGAAGCGGCCGCTACCTGCGCTTGCGGGCCATTTTCATGTGAAAGGCATACATGTCCGTTCGGAATACGCTTCTTGAATACTCGATGGGATTTCCGTCCGGATCAAAGATCAGCTGCTCGCGAATCAGCACGCTTGAAGAAGGAGGGATGTCTAAATATTGGGCTTCTTCTTTGCTGGGTATACCGCTGGTAATGATCTGCTCGGCTTCGCTCAAATTCAAGCCGAGCGACAATTCCAGCAAGTCATATAAGACTGCGGTATCGAGATCGCTTTTGGCCAGCTCGAGACCGATTTCCAAAGGATAATAATGCTCTTTAATGGCCACGGGTTTGTCATCCGCAAAGCGCAGGCGCTTGATCAAATAAAACTTGTCAAGGTCCAGGATTTGGGAGACGTTCTCGGGAGAAGAGGTTTGGCCGTGGAAGATTGACCTGGAAGAAGGCTTCATTCCCATCGATTTGACGGTCTCCTCATAGCTGCTTAGCTGCCCGAGCCATTCTTGAACCGGTTTGAGCGTAATGAACGTGCCTCTGCCGTGTTTTTTTTCCAGCACCCCTTCCTGAACGAGAGCGGAAACGGCCTCTCTTACCGTAAACCGGCTGACGGAAAAGCGGTCCATCAATTCCCGTTCGCTCGGGATCTTCTCGGTGTAGCTGCCGGTCCGGATTTCTGTTTCCAATAAATTTTTGAGCTGCACATGCAAAGGAATAGGACTGTATATATCTAGCATATGATAAAAAACCTCCATTGACGTAAGGACGTCCGTACCACCAGATATCCTAGAGCTAATATAAAATAACTGAAACTAAAAGTCAAATAATTCTTTTAACTCAAAATAATAAAAAAATTATGAGTTGACAGATGAATAATCCGTGTAATAACATACATTCATAGGGACGTCCGTACCAATGTTTGGGCATCGCGACGAAATAACTTCCACTAATTACATCGCGAGCTCTTAGTCCGTACCATATCTCAATGTCGTTACCAGATCACATGTGAGGGTGAATTTCTTCTCTCCAAGGCAAATTCTCAGAGTCTCCACATCGAGTAATTCCATCCATCTGACGCACGCTTCCATCCACCACTAATGCGTGATCCGGCAGACGATTGCCCGCCAAACTTCCGCACAAGCACATAAAGCTCCATTGCAAATCCGAATCAATATCCACATCAGATTCACATTAGCTTCTCTTTTTCCCACCAATCTTCTTCAGAGGTAAAGAGCTTAAACGATTACAAATTTGGAGGTATGCATGCAAACCAAGCTCGAAGATGTCCGTATGCGGGCCTTTCAAGCGACCTGCCGAATTGTTCTGGTTGACGGCGGAGATGAAAGGGTGCTTCAGGCATCTGCATTTGTTCAGCGAACCAGTGCCATACAGCCCGTGCTCTTGGGAAACAGGGAATTGATTTCAAACCATATTCGATCTTTGGGTTTGCCTATTCAGCCGGAGATTATCGATCCTCAGGAAAGCGGTTTGGTCGATCGCTTTGTTCCGGTGTATCAGGAGAAAATGAGAAGCAAAGGCAAAGCTGTTCCGGAGTATGAATCCGCGGCCGAACGATTGAAGAATCCTTCGTATTTCGGGGCCGTGCTGCTTGAAGCCGGTATCGTTGACGGCATGCTGGGCGGCGCTTCATTGCCTACCGCCGAGATTCTCAGAGCCTCTCTTGAGGTTGTTGGAATGGCCGAGGATGCGCAGATTATTTCCGGATCCTTCTGCATGTTCCTGCCGGCCGCACTGCCTTCGGGAAATGATGTGCTGGTGTTCTCCGATTGCGCCGTCGTTCCCGATCCCGATGCCGGTCAATTGGCGGCTATTGCCATGAATGCGGTGAAGGTGGCGAAAAAGGTGGCCGGCCTGGATCCGGTCGTTGCTTTTCTGTCGTTTTCCACCAAGGGGAGTGCCAAGCATCCAAAGCTCGACAAGGTGATTGCCGCGAAAGAGCTGCTGAGCCGGCAGCTGCCCGATGCCGCGATTGACGGAGAGCTTCAAGCCGATGCGGCGATTATTCCGGAAATTTCCGCAAGGAAAGCGCCTCAAAGCGCAGCCGGTGGACGTGCGAACATCCTGATCTTTCCGGACCTGAATTCGGGAAACATTTCCTACAAGCTTGTTGAAAGGCTGGCCAACGTAAAGGCGCTAGGCGTCATCCTGGAAGGTTTCCGCAAGCCGGTGAATGATCTTTCCCGCGGCTGCTCGGTTGATGATGTCATTGACATGATGTGCGTCACAGCGCTGCAAACGGCTCGGTTTGAGAAACAGTAAGGAGCTTCACGCGAACACGAGACATAATCATACCCAAATTCGGCATGGAATCATTTCAAACAATTTGTGGTTAATAGTGAATGATTTTTTGTATACGCTTCCATTTTTATTAATAGGAGGGCTCTTTCGCTTATGAAAAAACTAAGCGCGACGAATATGTTTTTGTTGTTATTATGCTTAATGTATTTCATCACTTATATTGACAGAGTCAACATTGCAACGGCTGCACCCTTGATGAAAAAGGATTTGCATTTATCCAATACGGATTTGGGTTTGGCGCTTTCCGCTTTCGCCTATCCATATGCTCTCTTTCAAATCATCGGGGGATGGATTGGCGACAAGTTCGGCCCGCGCAAAGTATTGATCGTCGTCGGGGTAATTTGGTCCGTTGCGACTATTTTTACGGGTTTGGTGGGCGGCCTGGTCAGCCTGTTCATCGCCCGCTTGGCGCTCGGTTTTGGTGAAGGAGCCACTTTTCCCACATCCACCAAAGCGATGTCAAACTGGCTGCCAGCGAAGAAGAGGGGATTTGCGCAAGGAATTACCCACTCGTTTGCCAGGCTCGGCAACGCGGTTTCACCGCCATTAATTGCACTTTTGATGGTCCTTTACGGTTGGCGTGCATCATTCTGGATTTTAGGGGCCGTGAGTTTAATCTGGGTCATCGTTTGGGCTGTGTATTTTAAAGATAATCCAAGCCAGCACCCGAAAATGACCAAAGCCGAGCTTGACGAATTGCCGCAATATACAAGCTACGGAGAGAAACAGCGGGACCCTGTGCCTTGGAAGTTATTAATTAAAAAAATCTCCCCTGTGACATTAGTTGATTTTTGCTATGGCTGGACCTTGTGGGTGTATTTAACGTGGCTGCCTTCCTTTCTATTTAACGGGTATGGCTTGGACCTTAAGAAATCCGCATTATTCAGCTCGGGGATCCTTTTCGCGGGGGTCATCGGCGATACG
Source organism: Ferviditalea candida (assembly GCF_035282765.1). Lineage (GTDB taxonomy): Bacteria > Bacillota > Bacilli > Paenibacillales > KCTC-25726 > Ferviditalea > Ferviditalea candida. Next base: position 25,946 of record NZ_JAYJLD010000005.1, read on the forward strand.
TTGGGCGGCGTCATTTCCGACAGAATTCTGAAGGGTACCGGAAATTTGAAGCTGGCCCGCCGCGGCGTATTGGTCACCGGACTGCTCGGTTCGTTCATATTCCTGCTGCCCAACTTATTTGTGCACAACCTTAGCATGGTCGCGGTGTGCATGAGCTTTGCCTTTTTCTTCCTTGAACTGACCAATGCCGTCTTGTGGTCCATTCCCATGGATATGGCCCCGAAATACGCCGGTACGGCAAGCGGCATGATGAATACGGGCTTTGGCGTTGCCGGGATGATATCTCCCGTAGTGTTCGGATATCTCATTGACCTGACACATAACTGGCAGGTTCCTTTCATAATGTCCGTCGTCTTGTTGTTCATTGGAATCCTGGTTTCGTTCAGGATCGATCCCACAAAAGGGATTGACGAAGGCGCTTCTCCATCCGTGGTTTCCAATAATCCGGCACGAGAGCTTTAATCCGCATCGTTTCACATCCGTTTTCCAGATTATCGATAAGGAGGGAGCAGATTTGGAGGATGTCGCAAAAGGAGCCAATTTATTGTCGAGGCTTGACCGGATTCCCGTTACCAAATCAATCGTCGGCATTATGTTTCTGCTGATTCTGGCCTGGATATTTGAAAGCTTTGACATCGGAATGGCGGGCACTTTGATCGTTTCACTGAAAAAAGCGTGGAATCTTACAGGGGTCGAGGTGGGGCTGTTCGGGGTTTCCCCGACGATCGGAATCGTCCTCGGACTGATACCGGGCGGCCGCTTGGCCGACAAATACGGCAGGCGCAAAGTTCTGCTGTGGGGGATTTTTGTATACGCTTTGCTGACCTTCGCGAGTGCGTTTTCGCCAAACTTTGAAACCATGGTTGCGCTGCGCATACTGGCAGGGTTGGGGGAAGGAGCGGTGTTTCCCATTCCGTATCTGATGCTGTCCGAATTTGTAAATTCCAATAAACGCGGGATCAGCATCGGCTGGGTAAACGGGGTGCTGACTGCCGCATACTCGATTCCCCTGATGGTGGGGGCTTGGGCGTCAAGCGCGTTTCCTCTCGAAAATGTTTGGAAGGTGATGTCGTTATTGGGCGGAATTCCGCTTCTCTACCTTGTGCCCTTGCTGCTTTGGCTTCCCGAGTCCCCGCGTTTTTTGATCAAACAGGGCAGCTATGAAAAATTGGAACAGTTGATTGAAAAACTGGAAAAACGGGCCAATCTCCCGCACGATACCCGGTTAATCAACCCATCGACGCTTGAGGCCCTTCAGACGGGCAAACAAGCGCAGGTCCGAATGAGCGCTATTTTCGCACACCCTTATCTGACGCGTAGCATCATTGCTTATTTAATTTTTGCTTATTCCATTTATTTGTTCTATGTCATTAATGTATACGGACCGACCATTTTTTCCGGACAGGGGCTGAAGCTGGGCGGCGCCTTGACTTTTACCGCGGTGATGATGGTGGTCGGCGGAATCGGAACGGTGGTACATGGCCATTTTTCCGATAAATATGGCAGGAAAACTCCGTTGGTGATTTACGCGGCGCTCGCAACGATCGGCATTGTGATGTTTGCCTATGCGAATAGTTTCGCCTCGCTTGTCACGGCGGGGATTTTGTCCGCGTTTTTCGGACTCAGTGTTAATCCGTTCGGCAAGCTCTATATCTCTGAACAATATCCTACTGACATCCGCGGGGTAGGGGCCGCCACCGGCGAAATGCTGGCGCGGTTTTTCTCCGGCGTGATGGGGCTGTACTTTGTTCCCCTGCTGCTTGCATGGGGCGGAACCTATGTGATTTTTATAAGCCTGGGGGTCTTTATCGTGGCGGCCAACATCCCGATGATGATTTGGGGACGCAATACGGCCAACAAAAGTGTGGAAGAAGCCGGAAGCGCTGCCTACATGTAATGCTTCGCGGGCGGGATATCCGTTCGATTCCGTCAACAATCAGTTGTTCGATGTTTGGATGGTGGAGGGAATGAGCAAATGGATCCGGGGTTAACGAGCCAAAAAGCGATCGTCATGGGAGCAAACAGAGGCATCGGTTACCAGATTGCCGAAACCCCGCGGCGGAAGGTGCGGATACGGCCCTTTTCGCCAGAAACGAAAGCCGTCTTAAGGAATCGGCGCGCAGGATTCAAGAGCTTATCGGCAAGGGACCCTTGGTGTTGCCGGGAGAAACATACTGGTGAATTGGGGGAGGTTAGGAACCGCTGGATCACCGGCACGGTCATTTCGGTGGATGGCGGAACCAACCGGGCGGTATTTGGGTGATTTGATATAATCTTTTCAGGACTGTCTTTCACGGCGGTCCTTTTAGGTTTAAATAACTTGCAGGAATCAATCAAATGATTTATGCTTAGAATAAATAAGGAGCCGGGTGCAACCGACTCCTGGGCAGCCGCATAAGCGGAGGCTTTGGGTCACAGAGTAGACCGCAATCCTTTGGCGTAGAGGGCGGTCTACTTCCGTTTATGGAAGGAAAGTATAAGAACAATTAACGTTGCAAAAGAAATCATTAACGTCAACGCTTGATATACTTCCATGGCATCACCACCTTTACGATGGAATGCCTCCGCCCCTGCCAACTGCTTGACCATATTATACCATAACCGTCCATTTGGGCGGTTTTTATTTGAAAGAAAGGTTGAAAACTTGACCCAATCGGATAAACTGAAATTGGAAAGGGTGGGCGGAGAGTTGGCGGTTAAGCATATCATCACGCTTTATCGGGAAAGGAAATGATGGGATAAAAAAAAAAAGGAACACGCCACTGCCGGAACCCGAATTGCGGGCTATTCTGCGGGCCCCGATTATTACACGTGCGAAGGGCTGCGTTTTCCGGAATTGTGTTCGTATTGCTCGGAAAACGTTCACCGGCATGATTAGCACCGTAGGAGGTCACTCATATTTGAGGTAGGTGCATAGTCGAAACATGTTTTCTTGGCAACGTCGATATTGCAGGCAATCCCATCTCGCTTGACGCGAGCTTTTTTTATTGACAGAATTGTGTCTTAATTATATGATTTTAGTAAATTATTAAGGAACTATTAAGGGACATTGTCCGTTACTGTTATTTGTCTTCAGGGAGGTTTCTATGGCTCAACAAATTTTGGCGGCCGTTATTGGCCCGAAGGACAGTGTGGATGATTGCATCGCTTATTCTTATAAATATCCGCAATTGACATTCGTTCCGCTTTCTTATGAATCGGAAAAAGAGACCAGGGAAATTGTCCAGTCCCTCCAACATCAGTTTGATGTCATTCTCTTTACGGGGCCTGTCCCTTATTACCATGCTGTCGATTTGGATGAAGTGCGGAACACTCCGACAGTTTACATACCTTTTGGCGGCAGCAGTTTGTACAGGGCTCTTTTTCAAATTCGGTTGGAAAATATGGGAAGGATCAGCATAGACACCATCAGCCAAGGCGAAATTCAATCCGCATATAGTGAGTTGGGCATACCGAATATGACCAAGCACATCCTCGAATACGACCGTGCGCTGACGCTTCAGGAATTCGTCGATTTTCACAAGAATGCGTATGATTCGGGTGAAACCTCGTTTGCTTTGACCTGCTTGCGCTCCTGTTATCTCCGGTTAAAAGAACTGGGTGTCCCGGCGCTTCGCGTATTTCCGCTGCAATCCGTGATCCGCGAAACGCTGGATAAAATCGCCTTGATAGGTGAAGGCATTCAAAATAAAGCGAGTCAAATTGTCGTTGGACGAATTTCCACCGACCATTCCGAGCAATGGTCCCACAAGAAAACCTCGCATGAGCTTCAACGCCTTCAATTGACGCTGCAGCAAATGATTCTCCGTTATGTTGAAGAAATAGACGGACACTTCGTTTCGTCCAGTTCAAATGAATATTTGTTTTTCACGACCAGGGCGTTATTTGAAAAATCAACGAATTTTTTCACCGTCCCGCCTCTGCTGGAGAAAATCAGAAAAGTTCTGCCGTTTTCAGTAAGTATCGGCGTCGGTTATGGAGGAACTGCAAATCAAGCAGGGATCCGGGCCAACGCTGCCCTGAATAAAGCCAAAGAATTCGGCGGTGATGCCTGCTTCGTGATTCATGACAACCATCAAGTAACCGGACCGATTGGCGAGTCACATTCGGTGACTGTAGTTACACGCACTACGGATAAGGGGGTGTTGGAACAAGTCGATAACGTCGGAGTGAGCGCAACGGTTTTCAATCGTTTGATGGAAGCCATCCATCAAACGGGTGCGGAGTTTACGGCAAATGATTTGGCTGCTTATCTAAACATCACACTCCGCAGTACCAGAAGACTTCTGAAGCAGATGGAAGAGGCCCATGTTATTGAAGTGATCGGACAGGAGTCGCTCCATACCAAGGGAAAGCCGAGAAGGGTTTACCGTCTGCTGGGAAGTTGAAAAGTGGGGCAATGCAATTGATCACATGATGAGAGGGGTTGTATGTATTGAAGACAAGAGTATGGATTGCCCGGGTAATGATCCTCGTCTTGGTTGTGGGACTACTGGGAGGCTGCGGACAGAAGCGGGCGGAGGATAAGCCGGCCGCCGACAGCGGTCAAAAACAACAAGACGCGCCAAAACCAGTGGAGTTTACCGTATGGTGGATGGAAAACCGTGATGATCCCGTGAAAGCGATCACAAAGGTTATTGATGATTTCCAAAAAGAGAACTCCAATATCAAAATCAAGCTCGAGTCCTTTTCCTGGGAAGATGTAAAACCGAAAGTGCTGGCAGCGATCAATGCAGGCAGAGCGCCTGATGTCATTCAATCGATTCCGGACTTTACCGTGGCCATTAAGGAAACGGGCGCTATCCAACCCGTTGATGATATTGTCAAAGAAATTAACGATAAATTTAAATTCTACCAATCGCAGCTGGACCCTTACTATTATGATAACCACTATTGGGCCATACCGATTTTCGGAATGGATGTGAATTTGTATTACCGCAAGGATATTTTGAAGAAAGCCAACATCGAGCCGCCCAAAAACTGGGACGAGCTGCTGGCGGCAGCCAAACAATTAAACAGCGGTACGATGGCCGGTCTTGGAATGCCTACATCCAACTCGATGTACACCGACCAAATTCTGTACAATTTCATGATCACCAACGGCGGAGATCTGTATGACGATAAAGGGAACATCACGTTCGACACTCCGGAGAATGTGGCCGCACTGAAAATCATGAAGGATTTGGCGCCCTACACTCCTGTCGATGCCAATACCTGGTGGTGGCAGCAGGCAGTGGAAAACTTTGTCGGCGGGAAATCGGCAATGGTCTTGCTGCTCGGACTTCCTCCGTCATTCTGGTATGCCAATCAGAAGGATATGAGAGACCAGCTTGGCGTGGTTCCTTTCCCGGTCGGACCGAAGGGAACTCCGGGAAGCACAAGCTACTCCAACGGATTCATGGTTACGACAACCGACAGCGCCAAGAAAGAAGCGATCGAGAAGTTCCTCGTTTATCTCCATGATCCGGACCGTAACGGCAAATTCCTGGCGGATATGCTGCCGGGCATGTACTTGCCGGTAACGGAAGCTTCCGGAAAATCGGATGGTTTCAACAAACAGGAAGTCATCAGCTTTTATAAAGATGTCGTACAAACCGAAATCCAATCCAATGAACACGGCAAGCTGTTCGGATTCACGCACGGAACGCCTCCGAAAAGCATCGGTCCGATTGCCGCATCGAATGTGCTCGGAAAAATCGTGAATAAAATGATTGTCGAAAAGATGAGTCCGGAGGATGCGGCCAAATGGGGCCAGCAGGAACTTGAGCGAGTGGCAAAGCAATAAGGGTTCGCGATGAAATTAGTTTCTACTTTTGGCGGCAAAGTATCAAGCGGTTTAATTGATCTTTGCCGACAATTTAGTAGAAGTTATTTCATCGCGATGCCTAGCGATTACTAAGTTGGCGGAATGGGGTCTTGCTTTCAGACCCCATTCCGTTAATTAAAGGGTGAGGTTATATGAAACGAAAACAATGGCTTACAAACAGCCAATTCGGTTTTCTCACTTCCGTTCCGATTTTGATTCTCGTGCTCGGATTGCTGATCTATCCGATGTATGTAGTCATCCGGTTGAGTTTTACCAATCAGAAAATAGTAGGCTCCTCCTATCATTTTATCGGTTTTGAAAACTATCGATCCTTTTTGACGGATCCTTTGTTTCATACCGCTGTCGTCAACAGCCTGATTTGGGTGATTGGCAACACAATTGTACAGACGCTGCTGGGCTTTATGATGGCGCTGCTGTTGTTTTATCCGCTGAGGAAATACAAATTTGCCTTGACGCTCTCCATTATCCCGTGGATTGTTCCGACCGCCGTCATGGCCTTGATTTGGCGCTGGATGCTGGACGCCACGAACGGCGTAATCGGTCGCATCCCGGTTTGGCTCGGATTAAGCGATCAGGCAACCAATCTGCTGGGAACGCCTGATTCCTCAATGTACACGTTGATTTTGGTCAATTCCTGGCGCTGGTTCCCTTTTATCGGGATCATGATTTATGCGGCTTTGCAAAATATTCCGAGGGATGTATTTGAAGCGGCCAATGTGGAGGGAGCTTCTGCATGGGATGAATTCCGCTATATCATCCTTCCTTCGATTTCCAAAATTTTATTCGGAATGGGACTATTAGGGCTGTTGTTTTCTTTTAACGTTTACGACGTCATTGCGCTGGTCACCCCCAAAGGCGGGGCCGTCGACGGTACAACGACGCTGCCGGTGCTGATCCAAAGGTTTGCTTTCGAATATTATTCCATGTCAAAAGCGGCAACAGCTTCCATATATATGGTGCTATTATTGATTGCAGTCATTCTGATATATTATCTCGCGCCCGGGATATTCCGATCAATTCTTTATCCTTTCAGGGCGTTTGCCCGAAGCTCGATGTACGAGCGCATTTTTTCGCGGACTCAAGGGCAAGTGCAGATGCAAGCTGCAGGCAAATTGAAGCCTGCTGCTCCTTTGAAGCGCCGATTCTTGGGAGGTAAGCTGTCGTTTTCCTGGATTTTCGTGCTGCTGCTCGTGCTGATTATCCTCGGGCCCTTTGCCTGGACCTTGTTCAACTCGCTTCGCCTGCAGAGCGATATTTCCCAAGGGAACGGGATTCATCTGACCTTGCAGAACTACAAAGAGGTCTTTACCAAATACAATTATTGGGACTATTTGAAAAACAGCATGATGGTATCGGCATTGACCGTCATGATCACAACGGTTTTATCCGTGCATACCGCCTATGCCATTAACCGCTACCGGTTTTTGGGCAGAGGCTTCATCAAAAACATCCTGTTGGTCGCGTACCTGTTCCCCAGCATTGTGCTGCTGGTTCCGCTGTTTCAGGTCATGAAAAGTCTCGGCTTGATCGACAATCCGTGGAGCCTGATTTTAATCAATGTCGCCCTGACCACCACGTTCAGCACCTGGCTGCTGGACAGCTATATGCGCAATATTCCGGTGGAAATCGAAGAGGCGGCGCAGGTCGACGGGGCAAACCGGATGCATATTTTGTACAAATTTGTGATTCCGCTTCTGGCGCCGGGCATCGGATCGGTCGTCATGTTCACGCTGATCACCTCTTGGTCGGAGTATTTGTTTGCCGTTTCATTCATTATGGACGAGAGCCATAAGACCCTGCCGGCCGGCTTGGCCAAAATTTTGAGCAGCTATGATGTAAACTGGCCGCTTCGCGCTTCCGCCGCAATCATGGCCGCATTGCCCATTGTGCTGTTTTTCATCTTCCTCGGACGTTCGTTAATCAAAAATGCCACGGAGGGAGCGGTCAAATGAGCGTGGAACAGCGTTTGTACGAATGGATCGGCGGCATTCAATATGATCGGCTGCCGCCTGCAGTGCGGGAACGCGCCGCCGTTATCTGGATGCATGATCTGGTTTTGGGGCGGCGGTTCGGCCACGGCTTTTGGCCCGGTCAAGTGCTGCAGGACGGTCTGCAAACGAAAGCACCCGATCAAGGATGGCTCCTGCTGGGACAAACGAAAAGATCCTATTCCGCGGAGGAATCCGTGCAGTTCAATTCGACGTCGATGGCATCCTCCGTCCTGGAGGATTTTTACGGCGGATTGCATCTTGGTCCGGTAATCATTCCCGTGGTGATGCATGAGCTGGAGAAATCAGATGGATTGGCGGATTCCAAAGCTTGGGAAAAAGCCGTTGAGGCCGTGGTTGCCGGATTCGAAACGGGAATTTGGCTGCAGGACCGGTTTGGCGAGCTGCTGGGGCAGATGGGCCTTCGCGCGACGCCCTTGATCGGCGCGTTGGCTGCCGTCGGAGCGATCGCCAAAATGAGGGGCTTGTCCGAGGCCGAGTATCGTGCGGCATTGTCCCTGCCGGCCTCGATCGGCCTAGGCGCCGGTTTCTCGCTGCTCGGGGGAACGGAGGAATGGATCTATCAGGCGGGTCTGTCCGCCCGATTGGCTTATCAATCCGTCCGCTTCACGCGGGGGATGCGGTATCCGAATGCAAGTAGTCTGACTGGATCGCATTCCTTGCGGAAGCTGCTGAAGGACGGGCATGTCGCCGGGCATATGGGAGATGCTTTGCAGAACAACCGGTACCGGATTTTGGACGTGGGACTCAAGCGTCATCCGGTCAACATCTTCGTGCAGCCGGCTGTGGAGGCGATGTCCAGAACGGTGCGGGAGATCGGTAAGGATGCCGTACGCGGAGCGACTGAAATTGAAATTCAGGTGGCCGAGCAGGTGTCGAATATGAAGCTGCTGCAGCACCCAGGGCCTTTTGAGCAGCCGTATCAATCCGTTCTCAGCATTCCGGCCTGCGTTGCGATGGCCGGAATCCACGGCAGCTTCCTATTTGCCGATCTGCGGCAGATTAATCAGTTCGAAATACAAAAGACAGCCCGAAAAGTCAATATTACAGGATCCCGTGAGCTGTCCGCTTATGATGCTCGTCTGACGATGAAGTCGAAGGGCCAGGTTGTTCATCAAGCGGGCGTTCAGTCGGACTTTTTTTATCCGCCGCTTGACCGGGAAAGGCAGTGGCTTGAAACAAAAGGATGGAATATCACCGGGGATGATGAGCTGTGGATATCTCCAATATTGAAACTATTAACAGCCGGGAGGTAGGAACATGTCCAAATTGTACCCGCATTTGTTCAGCGAGGGGCGGATTGGTCCGGTAGCATTGAAAAACCGTGTCATATTGCCTGCCTTGACAAGCAATTTCGCTTCGGAAACGGGAGAAGTCACTGACCAATTGATTGAATTCCATCGTGCCAGGGCGCAAGGGAATGCCGGATTGATCTGTGTGGAAGGCGCGTTCGTTCATTGGAGCGGGAAAGGAACGCCAAAGCAGCTTGGATTGTATAAGGATGAGCTGATTCCCGGCTTTCGGAAATTGACGGACTCCGTTCATGCTTATGGAGTTCCGGTCATGCTTCAGCTGGTCCATTCCGGCAGGCAAATGACATCCAAATTTTCCAATATGCAGCCGGTCGCTCCGTCGGCCATTGCTTGTCCGGTGACTCAAGAAATGCCGAGAGCCCTCTCTACGGAAGAGATTGAAGAGATGGTTGAGTCTTTTGCGCTGGCTGCCAAAAGAGCCAGGGCCGCCGGCTTTGATCTCGTCGAATTTCATGCCGGGCATGGGTACCTGATTTCCAACTTTCTTTCGCCGGATGCCAACAAACGTGGAGACCGGTACGGCGGAAATGCAGAAAACAGATTCCGCTTTCTCAAGGAGATCATTCTGCACACATGGGGGCTGACGGGCAGGGATTTTCCAATCGTCGTGCGCATGAATGCCGCTGATTTTACTCCGGAAGGCTTGACCATCGGGCAGAGCCAGCAGTATGCTTTATGGCTGCAGGAATTGGGAGTGGCTGCAATCAGCATTTCCATGAGCGTTCGTTCCACCTACTACCGCTTGTCGGCAACAAGCGGAGTGCCCGACGCTTACCAGACGCCGTATGCGGAGCAGTTTGCCAGAATCCTGAATATCCCTGTCATTTCCGCAGGGAAAATCGTTACCCCCACGGTTGCCGAAGAGGTATTGGCAGGGGAACGGGCCAATTTCGTCGCCATGGGCAGGGCGCTGATTGCCGATCCTCATCTTGTTCGGAAAACGATCGAGGGCAGAGAGTCGGATATCATCCCCTGCATCTCCTGCAATGCCTGCAATCAAAGAACGCGCCGCCCGCAGATTATTTGCTTGACCAACGGAGACACTTCGCGGGAAGGCACGGCCCACTATAACCCGACGGATAAACCGAAACGCGTGGTGGTTGCCGGCTCGGGCATCGCCGGTCTGGAGTATGCAAGAGTGGCGGCGAGGCGGGGGCATCAGGTGACGGTCATGGATGAAAAAGACAAGTGGGGCCGGTTGCTGGGGCTTGCCCGGACGCGGGTGCCCGGGCAAACGGAATTCTCCAAAGCCGTTGCCTATTTCAATCGAGAGCTTGAGCGTCTGAACGTGGATTTTGCATATGTCGAGAAGCTGTCGCCGGAACGGGTGCAGCAGCTGCATCCAGACGTTGCGGTCGTGGCCGCGGGAAATATGTTCCGGGCCAAGCATCCGTCGGAGGTCGGGGCAGCTTTGGCCCATGAGATTTTGTATGCGTATCCGGATCAGCCGGCAGAGGACGGCAAACCCATTGTTGTCATCGGCGGCGGTGTGCTGGGGGCTGAAACGGCCCTGTACCTGAAAAAGCGGCATGCGGAAAGTCCGGTAACGATTCTTGAGCCAGGCCCGTCGATTATTTACGACGCGCACCCGACCGTACGCTTCTTTCTTGAGGAACGGTTGCTTGAGGCAGGCGTTGACATCAGAACCGATGTAGAGAATTTGCGTTATGACGGCAATTCCGCAAGCGGAATTTTCCACAATCAGCAACTGTCTTATGAAGGGTGCCGGGTCATTGCGGAAAGCGCATTGGATGAATGGCCGCAGCAGGATACTGCAGGGCAATTGTCATGGAATCAAACCGCACCGACGGTTCAAATTTTGGGGGACGCCTATGAAGCAAGCGATTTGGCCGAACGGGTCTGGAAAGCGGGAGAATGGGCGCGGGAGTTGTAAACTTTTTTAAAGTCTTTTTGAAGCCTTTTCCTGTGATAGACGTCCTATGCCATTTCATGGCACCAGCAGGTGATGAAAATGGCACGCTGAAGCGTCCTTGAAGAATTCACATTGAATTAAGTTTTTAGAGGAAGTGAATTTTCAAGATAGATTATATCTGAAAGGAAGTTCATTATAGATGGCAAATGATCAATTTTTATCGAAGCATTTCATTCACGGGGAGTGGGTCGACGCTTCCGACAAATCCACATTTGTGAATGTAAATCCGGCTACCGGGGAAGTGTTGGCTCATATTGCGCAGGGCACGGAAAATGACGTTAATCAGGCAGTCGAATCCTCTCATCGGGCTTTTCAGTCATGGAAAAAGATGAGCCCCGATCAAAGAGGCGAAATTTTGTATGAAATGGCGCGAAAAATCAAGGAGCGGGCCGAAGAGTTCGCTTTATTGGATACGCTGGATGCGGGCAGGCCGATTGCCGATACAAGGACGAGAGATGTCCCGAGAGCTGTGCGGACCCTGCAGTTTTTTGCCGGACTGACCGATAAGATCAGGGGGGCCAACATTCCCGTACAGCCGGGACTCATGAACATTACCCGCAGAGAGCCCTATGGCGTGGTCGGAGCCATCATTCCGTGGAATTATCCGCTGACGAATGCGGTCGGCAAGATCGCCCCGGCATTGGCTACCGGAAATGCGGTTGTGCTGAAGCCCGCTGAGCAGGCTCCGCTTTCCGCCTTGCTGCTGGCTCAGGCGGCCAAAGAAGCCGGACTTCCGGATGGAGTATTGAATGTAGTCAACGGGGACGGACGCGTGGGAGCTGCGCTTGTTTCACACCCCAAGGTTCCCAAGATTGCTTTTACGGGAAGCAGCGAGGTCGGACACCGGATTATTCGGAACAATGGACACCGGATGAAGTCGTATACCTTGGAATTGGGCGGCAAGTCCGCCAATATAGTTTTTGACGATGCTTATCTGGACGAAGCCGTACGGGCTACCGTGTTTTCCATTTCCATGAATCAGGGCCAAACCTGCACGGCGGGCACCCGTTTGTATTTGCACGAAAGCATCTCCGAAGCCTTCATGCATCGGCTGATGGATGAGGTCGGCAAGCTGCGCATCGGCGATCCGCTGGACCCGCAAACCCAGATCGGTTCGCTCATTTCCAAAGAACAGCTTCATCGGGTCGAGGAATATGTGCAGTCCGCCAAGGATGACGGAGCGACCTTGCTGACCGGCGGAATGCGTCCCGGTTTATCCCCGTTGGAGAAAGGCTATTTTTATTTGCCGACGATCTTTACAAATGTGCGCCATGACATGAAAATCGTGCGGGAGGAAATCTTCGGTCCGGTGCTTTCCGTCATGACGTTCAAGACGGAGGAGGAAGTGCTACGTTGGGCAAATGACAGTGACTACGGCCTGGCAAGCACGGTTTGGACGGCCGATATCCGCAGGGCGAACCGGATGATGGAGCAGTTGGAATCCGGCTTGGTCTGGATCAACACGATTCACAGCCTGAATCCCAATTCGCCGTACGGCGGGTATAAGGAAAGCGGCACCGGATTGGAAATGGGACTGGAAGTGCAGGAGCAGTTCATGCGCACCAAAAGCGTATGGTATGGAGTTCAAAACTGGATATCTCCCTGGAGTCAGGGCTAATCATGGATAAACGGTGAGCGGTGGAGGGAAGGCGGCATGGATAGAAGGGATCTTGCAGGTGAACTGGAACTGATGGCGGAGCAAATCCAGCCGTGGCTGCTGGAGCGAAGAAGGGAAATTCATCGATTTCCTGAGGTGGGCTGGACCGAATTTCATACTTCGGCATTGGTGGCGCAATATTTGCACGAAATGAATTGGAAGGTCAAGGTCGGCCGGGAAATCGTCAGCGAAGAGGAACGGCTCGGCGTTCCTTCCGCTGACAAGCTGGAAGAGCATTACGCGGAAGTCCGCTCGCTCCTGCCGGTTAACCCGTTTATCGAACATATGAGGGGCGGGATGACCGGAGTGATCGGCGTGTTGGATACCGGGCGTCCGGGCCCGACGATCGCTTTCCGCTTTGATTTGGATGCGCTGCCGGTTACGGAAACGGAGCAATCCGGACATTTTCCGGTGAGGCATGGGTTTTCATCGGTAAGAAGAGGCCAAATGCACGCTTGCGGACATGATGGACATACAGCGATCGGGTTGGGACTGGCGAAGCTTCTGTCCTCCCGGATTGCCGGACTTTCCGGAAAAATCAAATTGATTTTTCAGCCTGCGGAGGAAGGGCTGCGGGGTGCTTATCCGATGGTCAAAGCAGGAGCGGTTGATGATGTCGACTATTTCTTTGCTTTGCATTTGGGACTGCGCACCGGACAAGGTGAATTGATCACGGGAGCGGTCAATTTTCTGGCCTCCACAAAATTCAAAATCAGCTTTACCGGCAAAGCGGCGCATGCGGGAATCGAGCCGGAGCAGGGACGCAACGCGATGCTGGCTGCAGCCTCGGCAGTTCTTGGCATTCACGGAATCTCCGCCCACTCGCAGGGAAAAACCAGAGTGAACTGCGGTACGCTGCAGGCCGGGACGGCGGCGAATATTATTCCGGCCTCCGCTGAATTGACAGTGGAAACACGAAGCGACCGTGCGAACGTGAACGAGTATTTGGAGAACCGGGTCAAGGAAATTTGCAAGGGCGCTGCAGCTATGTACGGCGTCGATGCGGATTGGCGGATCGTCGGAAAAGGAATTCCGTGCGACAGCCATCCGGAATTGGCCAAGCTCGTGGAATCCGCCGCAGCCGCGATCCGGAGCTTTGATAAGATCAGCTTCGGCGTTCCTTTCGAAGCCAGCGACGATGCGACATACTTTATGGACGCGGTGCATGCGCGGGGAGGCTTGTCCACCTATATTGTGCTGGGGACCCGTTTGGCCGGGGGACATCATCAGCCCGATTTCGATTTTTTCGAGGAGGATCTTGTCAAAGGAGTCAAACTCTTGTCCCGTTTAGCGTTGAATTTGTGCGGGGGAATAAGGAATTAATTTTGCGCGAGGAGTGTCCGACGGACCGATTTTCGGGAATTTAAAACCGGGAATTAACCGCAAAAGTCTAAATCTAATCAGATTCCTGGTTTTAACAGCGGTGCAGTGCCATCCCTTTTCCGGAATAACGATTAAATTGAACAAATATTCACGATCTTGCTTTGCTCGAACAGACTCCAAGGAAGGGAATTTTCAATGTAGCCACGGTGTCGGGCGGACGATATAATGGAAATATATATGAAATCAGCCGTCCGCGATGAATTATTTTTTTCTCGCGGCGCCTCAACGGCTTAATGGAGGTCATCCTTTTGACAAAGTTGAATTTGAATAGTCCCATCCCTTTGCACATCCAATTAAGGGATATCATTCGGGAAGCAATTTATCAAGGCAAATTTACGGATGACCGGCTTCCCAGCGAGCGGGAATTAATGGATCTGTACAGCGTGAGCCGAACGACGGTTCGCGATGCGGTGTCCGCTTTGGTCAGGGAAGGAGTCCTGGAAAAACAGCACGGCAAGGGCACCTTTATTTCACTCCGTCCGATTGAGGAATGGTTGGGCAATATCAAAAGCTACAACGCGGCCGTCGAAGAGATGGGGATGCGGCCAGGCTCGAAACTGCTGCAGCACGGAAGGGTCGAATCGGAGCATGTAGGGAGCATTCTGGAAACCGACGAAATCTACATGATTGAAAGACTACGGTTTGCCGACGATCATCCGATCGCCATAGAAAAACAGTATTACCCGCTCGACATCGGCATGCGATTGGCTGAGAAGGATTTGGACACTGCGATATTATACCATGAATTGGAAAACTCCCTGGGCATCATTCTTTCGGAAGCCGAGGAAAGCATTACCGCGGCTTTGCCCTCCGCAGAAGAGGCGGCGGCGCTGGGAATACCGGAAACGATGAGTGTGCTTTCCATTGAAAGGATCACTCAGGATCCGCAGGGCAAGCCTGTCGAGTATCTGCACGCCGTATACCGGTCCGACATGTATTCGTTCCGCATCAAATTGATGCGTGCCCATTAATGATGGGCAGACAAAAATAGTCTAAAAACTACAAAATCATTCGTTGACAATTTTTTGGCCGTTCATTATATTGGTATCAAATAACACATCATGACGTCACGATGTATTATTTGATACCAATCGCTTTTTTTGGAGTTGATCCTAGTGATTATTGGCATACCCAAAGAAGTCAAGAACAATGAAAAGCGTGTTTCAATGACGCCGTTTGGCGTGCGTTTGCTGACAAATTCAGGCCATGAAGTGCGCGTTGAAACGAGTGCGGGTATAGGCAGCGGGTTCCATGATCGCGATTATGAACAAGCAGGCGCTAGAATCGTTTCTTCCGCAAAAGAAGCATGGGATTCCGAAATGGTCATCAAAGTAAAGGAACCCCAGCCGGTCGGGAAAGGGCGTTTTGTTAAGCGGCGTACCTGGTGTAAGGCCGGGAAAGGTAGTGATCCTTGGAGGAGGCACAGTAGGAAGCAATGCAGCCAAGATAGCCGTGGGCCTGGGTGCGGACGTCACTTTACTCGACATCAATCCGGATCGCTTGCGGTATTTGGATGAACTCTATCAGGGCCGTCTGAAAACTCTTGTTTCCAACCCCTATTATATTGCGCAGGAAGTGGAGAAAGCCGATTTGTTAATCGGCGCAGTGCTCATTCCGGGTGCGAAAGCACCCTGCCTGGTTTCAGAAGAAATGGTCAAAACGATGGAAGCGGGATCGGTTATTGTGGATGTGGCAATCGACCAGGGTGGCTCCATTGAGACGATCGATCGCAAAACAACGCATGATCAGCTTTTTTATATTCGACACGGCGTGCTGCACTATGCCGTTCCCGATATGCCGGGAGCCGTTTCCCGGACATCAACCGCCGCCCTGTCCAATGTGACTCTGCCTTACGTGCTGGAGCTTGCCCGCAAAGGCTGCCGAAAAGCGGCCTCGGATAACGGGTCGTTGGCCAGAGGCATCAATGTGGTTGACGGCTCCGTCACCTATCAAGCGGTGGCGGAGGCGCACGGCTATCCGTTTGTTCCCCTTGATTCTCTATTAAACTCAAACGATATTAAAGAATTTTCAAGATAGACGTCCTCTTCCATTTTCATGGCACCAGCGAGTGATGAAAATGGCAAGCTGAAGCGTCCTTGAAGAATTCACCTTGAAATATGTTTTATATGGAAATGAATTTTCAAGATAGGAGGAAGGGCTATGAACTTGGAATTACAAACAGATGAACTGCTTCAAAAGGATCAAGATCATCTGTGGCACGCTTTGTATCGGCACAATGGCGCATCATCCCCGATGATTGCCGTGCGGGGGGACGGGGCTTGGTTTGAGGACATTCAAGGACGGAGATTCCTTGACGGCGTTTCGGGATTATGGTGCTTGAATTTGGGCCACGGCCGGAAGGAAATTGCCCAGGCAGCGTATGAGCAAATGACGACGCTTGCTTATTTTCCATTGACTCAAAGCCATATTCCGGCCATTCAATTGTCCGCCAAAATCAGCGAACTGCTTCCCGGATCGTACACGACTTTCTTTACAAACAGCGGCTCGGAAGCGAATGAAACGGCTTTCAAACTGTGCCGTCAATATCACATTCAGAACGGAAAACCCGGAAAATACAAGTTTATTTCCCGTTACCGCGCTTATCACGGCTCCACGCTGGGCGCGTTAAGCGCTACCGCGCAGTCCAGCCGGCGGGTCAAATATGACCCGGTCGTTCCCGGATTTATTCATGTTCCTCCCCCATACAGCTACCGCTGCCCATTCGGAGATGATGTTCAGGATTGCGACAAAGTCGCAGCCGAGATGATTGACCAAGTGATCGCATGGGAGGGCTCCGATACCGTAGCTGGGGTCATCATGGAGCCGTTCATTTCGGGCGGCGGCGTAATTATTCCTTCCCCGGACTATTTGCAGCGGGTGGCGGAAATTTGTCGGAAGCATGATGTCCTGCTGATTATGGACGAGGTCGTTTCGGGATTTGGAAGAACCGGCAAAATGTTTGGCTTCATGCACTCCGAGGGGGTTGAACCGGATATTGTGACGATGGCCAAAGGCTTGACAAGCGGCTATCTTCCCTTGGGTGCTGCCGCCGTAAAATCGGAAATTTACAGCAGGTTTAAAGAACGCGGCGAAAATATTCATTTCAGGCATGTGCACACATACGGCGGCCACCCTGCTTCCTGCGCGGTCGCATTGAAAAATATCGAAATTATCGAAACAGAACAAATCGTTGATAGAGTCGCCCGATTAAGCGATTCCATTCTCGGCGAATTAAGGGAGCTGGAAGCGCTCGACAAGGTTGGCGAAGTGAGAGGAATCGGCTTTTTATACGGAATCGAGATGGTGGAGGATAAGCAAACCAAGTCCCCCGCTTCAGAGGAACGGATGAATCAAATCCTTGCGGGCTGCAGGGAAAAGGGACTGATCATCAGCCGAAACGGCGATACGGTACCCGGATACAGCAATATTCTAATGATCACGCCGCCGCTTGTTTCGACTGAGTCGGATTTGAAATTTATCGTGGACACGATCAGGGAGGTCTTGTCCGGTTTCTAGTCCTCTCCTCATTTAGAATCAGGCCATAAATTTTCCGGGGGTGTGCTTGACGGACTTTAAATAGGGGGTTATGATACTATAATAAATAGCCTAAATTGGAAATTAATGGCGACAAAATCCCCTAAACTTCTACATAATAGGCGCTCGATTATCTTCACAAATCTTTTATTAAAAAGGGCGTGAGGACTCAGTATGAAGGGAAACACGGCGGAAAGCACAAAGCATGAGAAAAACAGGGCATCTCCTTTGGGTTTGAGAAATAATAAATTGGAGAAATCGCGCAAGCTCTCCCCTGAGACTTTCATCACTGCGGGCACGATCATCGCCATTTTTCTGCTCTGGTTCGTGATTTCCAAGCTGCATTTGGTGAATGCGACCTTCTTTCCTTCGCCCGCGCAAACCTGGTCGGCTTTCCAGGATATCCTCTTAAACGGGTATAAGGGAGAAAGCTTGCTCTATCATTTGTACAACAGCTTGTTCAGGCTGTTCGCCGCTTTTTTTCTGGCCGTTATAACGGCGGTTCCATTGGGTTTGATGAGCGGATATTCCTCCAAAATCCGAGCCGCCTTGGATCCGATCATCGAATTTTACCGGCCGCTTCCTCCGCTATCCTACTACACCCTGCTTATCCTCTGGTTTGGAATAGAGAACACTTCCAAAATCGCCCTCTTGTATCTCGCCGCATTTGCTCCCATTTATCTTGCAGCCATGTCTGCCGTAAAGGGCGTCTCGATCGATCGGTTACATTCCGGAGAATCGCTTGGAGCGAATAAATGGCAGGTCTTTCGTTATATTATTTTCCCTTCATGCTTGCCGGAAATTTTCACCGGTATGAGAACCGCTTTGGGCTTTGCCTATACCACATTGGTGGCGGCGGAAATGGTGGCTGCCGTTTCGGGAATCGGCTGGATGGTGCTCGATGCGAGCAAATATCTGCGCAGCGATATCATGTTTGTAGGCATTATCATCATGGGTATTACCGGAATTTTGCTTGACCGGCTGTTTCGAATGATAGAAAGCAAACTGATCCCGTGGCGGGGCAAAGATTAAGGCGAAAATTAAGATGGATGAATAAAAAGGGAGGTTACCGCAATGAAAGCTGCGAGAAAATGGGGTTTAGGCGTTTTTTCGATTTTCTGTTTGGTCTTATTTGCCGCATGCGGCAATCAGCAGGCGTCGCCATCCGGCCAATCAAGCGCTGCTCCTGCCAGCACGGCTTCAGCCCAACCGCAGTCCAATTCGGGCGACACCGCCAATCTAAAGATGCCCAAAGAGATCCGCATCGGCTACCAGGTCATCCCGAATGCGGAATTATTGGCCAAAGCCATGAAGTTTTACGAGCAAAAATTTGCAGGCGTCACCGTAAATTGGCGTCAATTCCAATCGGCCAGAGATGTGAATACGGCAATCACGGCCGGATCGATTGACGTCGGACTCATCGGATCGAGCTCGGTCGCGACCGGTATCGCTCAGGATCTTCCTTATCAGGTCATCTGGATCCATGATATCATCGGCGATAACGAAGCGCTGGTTGTCAAAAAAAACAGCGGCGTCAGCTCGATTAAAGATACGGTCGGCAAGAAAATTGCGGTTCCGTTCGGCTCAACGACTCACTACAGCTTTTTATCCGCATTAAAGCTCAACAATATCGACCCAGCGAAGGTGACCATTCTCGATATGCAGCCTCAGGAAATGCTTGCCGCCTGGAAAGCGGGACAAATCGACGGAGGCTATGTCTGGTATCCGATCTTGGGTGAAATGGAGAAAGACGGGAACGTCATTATTACCAGCCGCAATTTGTCTGAAAAAGGGATTATTACGGCGGATGTATGCGTGGCCAGCAAGGATTTTATCAAGAACTATCCGGCTGCGGTGACCAGATATATCGAAGCCTTGGATCAATCGGTCAAATTTTATCGTTCCTCGAAAGATCAGGCGGTTGCGGCCATGGCGAAGGAATTGAACGTCTCCGAGGCGGATGCCAAGCTCTTCATGGATCAATTGGTTTGGTTGGACGCCTCAGAGCAGGCCGGGGATAAATATTTGGGGACACCGGACAACAAAGGGCAATTTGCCAAAGCCTTAATGGATACGGCCGAATTTTTGAAAGGTCAGAAGGTGATCGCATCGGTGCCGGATCTGGATACATACAAGGCGGCTCTCCAGTCCCAATTTGTGACGGCGGTAAGCAAAGAAAAATAGTGTTTCCTTCGGGAGGGAGTCTATTGAATTTGACAGCCGCGATGCCGAACGTGATCGAAACGAAAAATGTCAGTCTTGTCTACAAGACGGAATCCCGGGAAGTCACAGCGCTGCAGGATATTCATTTGGAAATCAAGGAAGGCAGCTTCGTCTGCGTATTAGGTCCGTCGGGCTGCGGAAAAACCTCGCTCCTGCGCATTCTGGCCGGCTTTCAGCAGCCGACCTCGGGCGAGGTCCTGCTGGATGGAAAAGCGATGTCCCCCAAACCCGATAAAAGCCGGGGAGTCGTTTTTCAGCAGCATACGCTTTTTCCGTGGCTAACGGTTGAGAAGAATGTGGAATTCGGCTTGAAAATGCGCAAGGTGCCGGAGCGGGAGCGCAAGCAAACTGTGGACCGCTATCTGGAAATGGTGGGACTTTCCCAATTCAAAAAGACGGCGCCTTACGAGCTGTCGGGCGGGATGAAGCAGCGCGCTTCGATTGCCAGAGTGCTGGCCAATGACCCGAGAATCGTTTTGATGGATGAACCATTCGGCGCTTTGGACGCTTTTACGAAGGAACAGATGCAGGAAAACGTGCGTCAGATCTGGATCAAGACCAATAAAACCTTTTTTCTGATTACCCATGACGTGGATGAGGCGCTGCTGTTGGGAACACATATCATTGTGATGTCTCCCAGGCCGGGCAGAATCATTCGAGAATTCGACAGCCGCCTGACCTATGAGATTCAGGAAGGCCAAAGCCGTGCCTACCGCATGAACAAACAGATTCTGGAAAAGCGCGAGGAAATTTTGAATCTGATCACCCATTGATTTTGAATCAGATACGGAAAGAAAAAGGCGTTCTAAGCCGTTGCCGGTTTGAACGTCTTTTTTGCTTGTCACTTATTGAATGAAGAAGAATTTTTTAACGCATACCATGACAAGGAGGTGTGAAATATGAAGCAAAAGACATTTGTAGTGCCGACAGTTCTGATTTGTTTGATGACTGCGATTGCGGCGTGCGTTCCCAATCAAGCGGATTCGGGAAAGTTGGCGGTCAAGCGCGATGGGGGCTTCCGGCAGTATGCGGCAGGACAAGCTGGAAGCGAATCATTGACGGATGTTCAACTAAAGAAAAGACTGATCGGCAAATATCAGGTTCCGAAAGAATGGGGGGAGCAGGTAACCGGAGTCAAGACCATGCTGAACACATCTGAGAAAGTGATCGCGCTGACCTTTGACGCATGCGGAGGGATAAACGGCAGCGGATACGATGCGGAATTGATCCATTATCTGAGACAGCAAAATATCCCGGCAACGCTTTTCATCAACAGCCGCTGGATTGAAGCGAATTACTGGGCGTTCATCGCCCTATCCAAAATTCCGTTGTTTGAAATTGAAAACCACGGCACGGAGCACAGGCCGCTCTCCATGAACGGCCGGTCGGCATGGGGAATCAAGGGTACGGACAATGTCGGTGAAATCGTGGACGAGGTTTTGGCAAACCATCGAAAAATCCAGAAATTAACCGGAAGGGAACCGAAATTTTTCCGTTCCGGGACTGCATATTATGATGAAGTTGGGGTGAAGATTGCCAACGAGCTCGGCGAGCAAATAGCCGGCTTCCGCGTTCTTGGCGATGCCGGGGCTACATACAGCAAACAACAAGTCAAGAATGCCCTGCTCAATGCCGCTCCGGGGTCGATTGTCATTTTGCATATGAATAAACCAAAAAGCGAGACGGCAGAGGGAGTCATGCTGGCGATACCCGAGCTGAAAAGGCAGGGATACCGGTTTGTGAAATTGGAGGACTATCCCTTGAAGTAAATATCCTGGAGTCATTGACATGCAGTGCCTGCCTCCTTTAGCATGAAGGTAAGTCGATATCGGACGTGGAGGCAGTCATGGCAACATATTTGGTCACCGGCGGCGCGGGATTTATCGGATCGGGCTTGGTTGAAGCGCTGTTGAAGCGGCATCACGAAGTCAGGGTGCTGGACAATTTCAGTTCCGGCACGGTGCATAATTTGCGGGAGGTTCAACGGGACGTTGTCCTGATTCATGGGGATATCCGCGATCCTGAAGCTTGCCGGAAGGCGGTTTCAGGAGCGGATTACGTTCTGCACCATGCGGCGCTGTCCTCGGTTCCGCAGTCTGTCGCCAACCCGGCAGCCGTGCACGATGTGAATGTCACCGGCACGTTGAATATCCTTATTGCCGCGCGGGACTGCGGAGTGAAGCGAGTCGTGCTTGCTTCCTCCTCCGCCGTTTACGGGAATTCCCCGGAGCTCCCCGAAGTTGAGACCCTCCGTCCCGATCCCGTATCCCCGTATGGCGTTTCCAAGCTGTTCTTGGAGACCTATGCCGGTCTATTCTACCAAGCTTACGGGCTGGAAACAATCAGCTTGAGATATTTCAACGTATTCGGTCCAAGGCAGGATCCGGACTCTCAATATGCCGCAGTGATTCCGAAATTCATTACGGCTTTGCTCGGAGGCCGGGCGCCCGTAATTTTTGGAGACGGGGAGCAGACCAGGGATTTCGTGTTTATCGAAGATGTCGTTCAAGCCAATCTCCAGGCATGCGCCGCGGGCCTTGACGCATGCGGCAGAGCCTATAATGTGGCCGGCGGGGAACGAATCAGTGTGAATCGGCTGGTTCAAGAAATCGGACAATTGTTGAATGAGCAAACGGAGCCGCTTTATGAGGCGGCGCGGCCGGGGGACATCAGGCACAGCTATGCCGACATTTCGCTGTCCGCCGACCTGTTGAATTTCCGGCCGGAGGTGAGCTTGCGGAGCGGTCTGTCGCGAACGATTGCCTGGTATCGGGAGACAGTGATTAATGATAAATAATCATATATCCCACAACACCGAGCAGAAAAGCCAGAATGATACCCATCGTGATCACAATGCCAACTGCGGACATCCAGTCGTTTCTTTCTTTTGCCTTCATTCCTGTATCCTCCTTTTTTCACACAGTATTCCTTTTTTTCTTGCGGAAAATTCATGCCGATGAGTTTTCCCTGTTGGATATTCATGTCGGCGGGGAGGACAGCCGCCCAGAGCAATTCCGGGGTAAATGTCATATACTTGTAGCAGAACATTTGTCCCGAAAAGGAAGATGAACAATGAAGGTGAAATGCAAAGTATCCATCGGCGGAACGGGAAAAACAAGGAAAGCAGTGCTGGAAATAGACGACCGCGAGCTCGAGGGTTTAACGGAGAGCGAGCAGATTGAAGTGATCAACCGCTATTACCACGAATGGTTATGGGGTACGATCGATGCGGAATGGGAAGCCGAGGAATAGCCGGCAGGGCAATTCGTTTAAATAAATCAAGAGGAAACGTGTAAATAAAATGGAGGAAAGCCGAACAGCACCGCCA
Source organism: Ferviditalea candida (assembly GCF_035282765.1). Lineage (GTDB taxonomy): Bacteria > Bacillota > Bacilli > Paenibacillales > KCTC-25726 > Ferviditalea > Ferviditalea candida. Next base: position 49,153 of record NZ_JAYJLD010000005.1, read on the forward strand.
ATCGGTCTGCGGTGCTGTTCGGACTGGATGCAGTTTTTTCCGTCCGCAGTTTTCTTCTGTCCTTCGAAGGATGATTTCGTTCCGGCTTCCGCGCTCTATCTCACACGCACTATCTTAAAAGATGCTCGTATCTGCTGTAATCGATGTTTTGCTTTTGCAAAAAGCGGATCAGGCTTTTGTGGTCTCTTTTTGGAGTAGCGAGAATATAGCCTTCGATGCAAAGCTCCCGGGTAATTTCGGGTGCTTGCTTTTCCAAGGCGATCTGTGCGATTTTGGCTGCAATGGAATGCCTGGCGATGTCGCGGAACGCTTTGGGAACGGGAGAGACGAGCTCTTCGAGAAATTCCTTCGCTTCACCGGTCCACAGATGACGGCTCGATTCGACATAATGATTTTGCCAGTCCAGCTTCGACTTCCCGTCGGCCATCGGCAGCGCCTTGAGAAATTTGCGGAACATGAAGTATCCGCCAATCCCCATCAATCCAACCAGCAGAAACACCCAAAAAAAGATAAACCACATGAAACCGCTGTTCATGTCTTTTTTCACCTCTGTAGAATAAATTCATGATTTATCCCGGCCTCATTTTCGGGTTCAATAGAATTATACCGCATTCCTAGATTTATTTCGATGTTCACTGTAAAATAGAAAAGAACATTGTCAGTGAGACGTCCCATGCCATTTTCATGGCATCAGCACATGATGAAAATGGCATGGGATGCGTCCTTGAAGAAATCATATTTATACTGAAGGCGGGCTGCTTCTGCTGTTTCTGAAAATGGAAAATACCGACGCTTTAACGGTTTTTTCGTTTTCAGAAAGTTAATTTGAAATGTATTTTCAGGATTGGAGAGATTGTCTTATGAAAATTGGCTCCCATGTTTCGTTTTCCGACAAAGGTCTGCTGAACGCGGCGAACGAAGCGGTAAGCTACGGCTCCGGGACGTTCATGATTTATACCGGAGCGCCGCAGAACACGAAAAGAAAGCCGATCGAGGATCAATACATTGAAGAGGGCAAGGAAATCATGCGGCAGCATGGAATCGGCGAGATCGTCGTGCACGCCCCTTATATTATTAATCTCGGTTCCTACAAAAAAAATACATTCCAGCTTGCCGTCGATTTTCTGATAGATGAGATCCGCCGCACTGAATATATCGGAGTCCGCAATATTGTGCTCCATCCGGGCGCTTATACGGACATGGATGCCGAATACGGGATCAACCGGATTGCCGAGGGCTTGAACGAAGTGTTGAAAGCGACGTCGGACACGAATGTGAACATTGCATTGGAAACGATGGCCGGCAAAGGCTCGGAAATCGGCAGAAGCTTTGAAGAGCTTGCCGCGATTATGGACAAGGTGGAGGACAATGAGCGCCTGACCGTTTGCTTTGACACCTGCCATACGCATGATGCCGGCTATGATATCGTCAACGATTTTGACGGGGTGATGCAGGAATTCGACCGCTTGATCGGCTTGAAACGGCTGGCGGTGATGCATCTGAACGACAGCAAAAACGAGCGGGGCTCCGGCAAAGACCGCCATGCCCCGGTCGGCTCCGGCTGGATCGGTTTCAAGGCGATGAATGAGATCGTTCATCATGATGCGGTGAAGCATCTTCCGATGATTCTCGAAACGCCCTGGATCGGCAAAGACAAAAACAACCAGCGGCCGATGTATGAAGCGGAGATCGCGCTGCTTCGGGGGGATTACAAGGAACGCTTTGGCGAACAATTCCTGAAGGAGCTTGAACAGCTGGATTACCATTTGACCAAGCAGGACATTGACCGCAGGGATTTTGTCGTCCAGACATGGACGCTTCTCAAATCGGACGCCAAGGCGAAGAAGGCCGACCCGCGGGAACCGATGGAAAGGTTGTATGACTTGGTTGTGGAGAACCGTTGGTTCCCGGAATTGCCGGAAGAGCAGATCAATCAGCGGATTACCGCCTGGTTTGCGGGAAAAGAGATTCTGAAGTAGATTCAGGGCCGCTTTCAGTAGAATTTAGTTTTACGGAAGTGAATTTTTAAGATAGATAATTAAAAAAAGCTTGTTTTAGGAACTTGGAGGGAAAACAAACCGTATGCATCCTTTTTCGCATCATGCCAGCAAAGTCCAAGCAAATATGAATCGGGCCCGCATGCTCATCGCTTGTCCCGACCGGCCCGGAATCGTCAGCGCGGTGTCGAGATTCCTGTTTGACCACGGAGCCAACATCGTTCAGTCCGATCAATATACGATGGATCCGGAAGGCGGGATGTTTTTCATCCGGATCGAATTCGATTTGGAAAACTTGCATGAAAAGCTGGAAGCGGTGAAGCAGGGTTTTCAGCCCGTCGCCGAACAATTTGAGATGAATTGGCGGATCACCGAGGCAAACCGGAAGAAGCGCTTGGCCATTTTCGTATCCAAGGAGGATCACTGTCTCTTGGAGTTGCTGTGGCAGTGGCAGGCCGGTGATCTGCATGCGGATATTTCCATGGTCATCAGCAACCATCCGGATATGCGGGAGATGGTCGAATCGTTCGGCATCCCGTTTCATCACGTTCCGGTGACGCAAGATACGAAGCCGCAGGCCGAGCGCCGGCAGCTTGAGCTGGTTGAGGGGAAGGCCGATACGATCATTTTGGCCCGGTACATGCAGATCATTTCGCCGAAATTCATTGAGCATTATCAAGACAGCATCATTAACATCCATCATTCCTTCCTGCCGGCCTTTGTCGGAGGCAAGCCGTATGCTCAGGCTTATCATAGAGGCGTCAAGATCATCGGCGCCACTGCCCATTATGTCACCGAGGAATTGGACGGCGGCCCGATTATTGAGCAGGACGTGCAGCGGGTCAGCCATCGTGACAATGTCGACGACCTCAAGCGGATCGGCAGGCATATCGAACGGATCGTCTTGGCCCGTGCGGTATCCTGGCATGCCGAGGACCGGATTATCGTTTACCAGAATAAAACCGTGGTGTTTAATTAAAGCTATCCGGCCGGATTCACAGCGGGCTGGCGGAAAGCCTTGCACCCCGTACCCGGATGCACAGGACGCCGAACCGAAAACCTTGCACTCTGTTTTCGGATGCTTATTAGCGCAGGATTGGAAAACTTGAACTCCGTACCGTGATGCTTATATTGGTCGGATAGGAGACATTGAACCCCGTAACTTGATGTTTAATGGCACCGGGTAAGGAGATGTTGGATCCCGTACCCGGATGCGAACGGTGCGGGGTTCGTTCTGCATGATCAGAGAAGCTTTGCCGGTAGTTTAACGGTTAAAAGTGGTAAAGCGCCCGGTCAAATGGTACAATAATGCAAGCGATGTTCATTAATTGCAGCGATGTTAATTAGGAGGAATCAAAATGAGTGTGACAAAGTCCATCGATCAGCTTTCGGTTGACACGATCCGTACCTTGTCGATCGATGCGGTGGAAAAAGCGAATTCCGGCCATCCGGGAATGCCCATGGGGGCGGCGCCGATGGCTTATGAACTTTGGGCCCGCTTCATGAAGCACAATCCCGCCAATCCGACCTGGATCAATCGGGACCGTTTCGTGCTGTCCGCAGGACACGGCTCGATGCTGCTGTACAGTCTTTTGCACCTGTGCGGCTACGATTTGTCCATGGACGATCTCAAAAATTTCCGCCAGTGGGGCAGCAAGACGCCCGGACATCCCGAATACGGGCATACGCCGGGTGTGGACGCGACCACCGGTCCGCTGGGACAGGGGATCGCCATGGCGGTGGGAATGGCAATGGCGGAAACCCATTTGGCGGCAGTGTACAATAAAGAAAATTTCCCGGTGATCGACCATTTTACATACAGCATTTGCGGAGACGGGGACCTGATGGAAGGCATCTCAAGCGAAGCGGCTTCGCTTGCCGGGCATTTGAAGCTGGGCAAATTGATCATTCTGTACGATTCCAATGACATTTCTCTTGACGGAGATCTGAATTTGGCATTTTCCGAGCATGTGCTGACCCGCTTTCAAAGCTACGGTTGGCAGACGCTGCGGGTGGAAGACGGAAACGATCTAGAAGAAATCGGCAGGGCAATTAAGCAGGCTAAGGCCGATTTGTCCCGTCCGACGCTCATCGAGGTTAAGACCGTTATCGGTTTCGGCAGCCCGAACAAAGCAGGTAAAGGCGGGCATGCGGGACCTCACGGATCGCCGCTCGGCAAGGAAGAAGCGAGGCTGACGAAGCAATTCTACGGTTGGCCGGAGGAACCCGATTTTCTCGTGCCCGATGAAGTCCGGCAGAATTTTGCCGGGATCAAGGAAAAAGGGCGCCTGGAGGAGGATGCATGGAACCGGATGATGGCCGAATACCGCAGCTCCTATCCGGAGCTGGCCGATCAGTTCAAGCTTGCGGCCAACGGCCAACTTCCCGAGGGATGGGATGCCGATCTGCCCGTTTATTCGACGGCGGATAAACCGATTGCCACCCGCGCGGCATCCGGCGGCGCGCTGAATGCGATTGCCAAGAAGGTGCCTGCGCTGTTCGGCGGTTCGGCTGATCTCGAATCCTCGACCAACACGCACATGAAAGGGATGAATATCTTCCACGGGGAAGATTACAGCGGGCGCAACGTATATTTTGGCGTCAGGGAATTTGCGATGGGCGCGGCAGTCAACGGAATGATGCTGCACGGGGGAGTAAGGCCGTACGGCGGGACATTCTTCGTGTTCTCCGACTATCTGCGTCCGGCCGTGCGGCTCAGCGCACTGATGAAGCTGCCGGTGATCTATGTGTTCACCCATGACAGCATCGGCGTCGGCGAGGACGGCCCGACCCATGAGCCGATTGAACAGCTTCCCGCGCTCCGCATCATCCCCGGGGTTACGGTCATCCGCCCGGCCGACGGCAATGAGACCTCTGAGGCTTGGCGCTTTGCGATGGAGAATCAAGGCGGGCCCTGCGCGCTTGTGTTGTCCCGCCAGGCGCTGCCGATTCTCGAGGGTACCGCCGAGAAGGCACGCGAAGGTATCCGGCGGGGCGCTTATGTAGTGGCGGACGCTGCGAACGGCAAACCGCAGGCGCAGATTATTGCGACAGGTTCCGAGGTGCAATTGGCGCTGGCCGCCCGAAAAGTGCTGAGCGGCAGCGGCATCGATGTGCGCGTCATCAGTATGCCGAGCCGCGAGCTGTTCGACCGGCAGCCCAAGGAGTACCGCGACACCGTCATTCTTCCGGAGGTAAAAGCGCGCCTGGCGGTGGAAATGGCTCATCCGCTCGGATGGGAGCGGTACGTCGGCGATCAGGGAGCGATTCTCGGAATCGATCGGTTCGGCGCCTCCGCACCGGGCGGCAAGGTGATCGAAGAGTACGGCTTCACCGCGGACAATGTCGCGGCGATGGTGAAGGAACTGCTGAAATAAACGAAATTTTGTCCCAAAAAAACCGGATCGATAAGGAGATAGACAGCATGACCCAGTTCAACAACGCCACTGTAATCAAAAAAGCCAACGTGTATTTTGACGGAAAAGTGACCAGCCGCACCGTGCTGCTGCCCGATGGAAGCAAGAAAACGCTGGGCATCATGCTGCCGGGCGAGTATGAGTTCGGCACCGATCTGAAGGAAGTCATGGAGATTTTGGCCGGGGATCTGAAGGTTCAGCTTCCCGGAAGCGAGGAATGGCTGGAAATCAAAGAAAGCGGGGAGTTTACCGTCCCCGCCCGATCCAAGTTCAAATTGCAGGTTGCACAAGTCACCGATTACTGCTGTTCGTATATCGCCGATTAATGAGGCCGGATAGAGGCAGCAATCGATGGCAAGCGTCCCGTTAATCCCGTTAGGCATCGTAACGAAATAATTTCCACTAAATTGTCAGCAAAGATCAATTAAACCGTTTGATACTTTGCCGACAAAAGTGGAACTAATTTCATTACGAGCCCCTAGTCGCTATTGCTGCTTCTCCGCATGAAGCCGAACGTATTTCTCCAGCTGTTTCCGGGTATGGGGAGGAAGTCCCGAAAGCATACATCCGTATGTGAATAGGCCTTCCCTAGTCTCCACCCGGATAATTCTTCCGGTAATGGGAGGGAGCCCCGCTTCCTCGGGGAAATGGATAACGACAAACATGTCTTTTGCCAGCGGAAATTTGGAGGCGATTTGCAGGCCGGATTCTGAAAGGTCCTGAAGGATGCCCTCGATAATCTGACCGGAGAACGCGCCTTCTCTTTCCCACTGGTAGACCGACAGCTGCAGCCGTATGTTCAGCGTGACTCTCGCGTTTTTTCGCCGTTCGGATCCGGACGTTTCTCCATCAAGCGATTGCGGCTTGTCCGTTGTCGGAACCTTTCCGCCGATCGGCTGACCGATCCAATCTTCGTAACAACGAACCACCGAAGAAAAATCCAGCGCACCGAGTCCTTTTCCTTCGGCGATTTGAAACAGGCTTCGAGCCGTCTGCATCAGCGGCATGGGAAGCTTCATCCCGGCGGCGAAATCCGAGGACAGGTCAAGATCCTTGAGCATCAACTCCAGCGAGAATTGCGGCGCGAAATCCCTTTTCAGGATTTTATCGCGTTTGAGCTCCGCTTGTTTGCTGGCAGCAGCGCCATTGAGAACCACCTCGAAAAAGCGCTCCAGATCAATTCCCGATCGGGCGGCCATCGCCAGGCCTTCGGACAAAGCAGCGTTATTGATCGCGGCGATGGTGTTGTGGGCCAATTTTGTTTGCGAACCGGAACCGGCAGGCCCCATATAGACGATTCGTCGGCCCATGCCTTGAAAGACATCGAGATTTTCCAAAAACACGTCATGGCTGCCGCCGACCATGAACGTCAAGGTTCCATCGGTCGCCGCAAGCTTGCCTCCGCTTACGGGAGCGTCGAGGAAATTCACGAAATGCGCGGCCAGATCGCGGTGAATCCTCAGACTGAGCCGAGGGGAAACCGTGCTGCAGTCGATGACGGTCAGCCCGGGGTGCACGCCTTCCATAATCCCGCCGCTGCCGTACAGGACCTCTGATAAAGCGTTGTCATTGCTGACCATGGTAAACAGCGTGTCCGCGGATCGGGCGGCCTCAGCCGGAGAACCGGCCGCTTCGGCGCCGATTTTTTCCAGCTCGGCGGTTTTTTCAGACGTCCGGTTGTAGGCGATGACGTGAAACCCTTTTTTCGCCAGATTTGCAGCCATCGGCAAACCCATCGTGCCCAAACCAATGAAACCGATTGTTTTCATATGTATTCACCTCTGGATTTTATTGTATCATGGATGAAAATTCCTGTGAATCACTTCACTTGCGGAAATTGTCGCTTATTCAAAGAAACGGGGAGGTAAAATATGACGGGCAAGCTAGTTTTCGACTACAGCAATGCGCTGAATTTTGTGGGACGGCATGAAATCGACTATCTGGCGGAGCCGATTCGTACGGCTCACCATCAGCTACACAATAAGACGGGACCTGGATCGGACTTTCTCGGATGGGTTGATCTCCCTGCGAATTTCGACAAGGGCGAATTTGCGCGGATCAAAGAGGCGGCCGAGCAAATCCGCTCCGATTCCGATGCGCTGGTCGTGATCGGCATCGGCGGTTCTTATCTGGGTGCAAGAGCGGCTGTCGAGATGCTGCAGCATTCTTATTACAACTTGCTGCCGAAGGCGCAGCGGAATGGGCCGGAAATTCACTTTGCCGGAAACAATATCAGCTCCACGTATTTGACCCATTTGCTCGAAGCGTTGGAGGGCAAGAATTTTTCCGTCAACGTGATATCCAAATCGGGAACGACAACCGAGCCGGCCATCGCCTTCCGAGTGTTCCGCGAGGCGCTCGAGAAGAAATACGGGAAGGAAGAAGCGCGCAAGCGCATCTTTGCTACCACGGACAAGCAAAAAGGCGCGCTGAAGCAGTTGGCCGATGCGGAAGGATACGGGAGCTTCGTGATTCCGGATGACGTCGGCGGACGCTACTCCGTATTGACTGCGGTGGGCCTGCTGCCGATCGCTGCGGCGGGCATCGATATCGATGCGTTGATGAAAGGCGCGGCCGACGCCATGACCGAATATGCCATTCCGGATGTGGCAGGGAATATGAGCTATCAGTACGCGGCAGTCCGCAACGCGCTTTACCGCAAAGGCAAAGTGATCGAGATTCTGGTGAATTATGAGCCATCCCTGCATTATCTCTCGGAATGGTGGAAGCAGCTGTTCGGAGAGAGTGAGGGGAAGGACGGGAAGGGGATTTATCCCGCATCCGTCGATTTTTCCGCTGATCTGCATTCAATGGGGCAGTTCATTCAGGAGGGCAGCCGCAATCTGTTTGAGACCGTCATTCAGATCGGCAAGGCGAAGCGGGAAATGGTGATCGGAACGGAGGACGAAAATCTGGACGGCTTGAATTTTCTGGCCGGCAAAACGATCGATTTCGTCAACAAAAAGGCGTTTGAAGGAACGATGCTGGCCCATACGGACGGCGGCGTTCCCAATTTGACCGTCGCAATTCCGGAGATTTCTCCTTATTGGTTCGGGCATTTAGTCTACTTTTTCGAGAAAGCCTGCGCGGTCAGCGGATATTTGCTGGGCGTCAATCCGTTCGATCAGCCCGGTGTGGAAGCCTATAAGCAGAACATGTTCGCCTTGCTGGGCAAGCCGGGATTCGAACGGCGGAAAGCGGAACTGGAAGCCCGTTTGTGTCAGTAAGCGGCTGGAAGCCTGTCCGACGATATACTCAGGTGAATATTTACTGAATTTTATGGTGATTCCGGATAAGGGATGGCACTTCACCGCTGTTGAAATTCAAGTTGTCTTAAATTTATCTAATGGTAACAACTTGATTTCAAAGGCGGACGTAAACTTTTCGTACCATTTCCTTATCCCTCCATCACCACTTTGAATAAATTCTTCACCTGTATATTTTTCGTCGGACAAACTCGCCGCTTACATACTAACCTACTAAAGGAAGTCAGGCCATGCTGGAGCGTTACAAAACGGTTGAACAATACGGATCATCGGAAATTGTCATCAAAAAATCCCGCTTTATCGGACATGCGAAGCCGGCGGCCTCCGAAGAGGAGGCCCTTGAATTTATTGAGGAAATCCGCAAAAAGCATTGGGACGCCACACACAACTGCTTCGCCTACATGATCGGGGAGCGGGATCAAATCCAGAAGCAGTCGGACGACGGGGAACCGAGCGGTACGGCGGGCAAACCCATTCTGGAGGTGATCCGGCATCAGGGAATGAAGAACATTGCGGTGGTGGTGACCCGATATTTCGGGGGGACCATGCTGGGCGCCGGAGGGCTGATCCGGGCCTACACCGACGGCGCTGCGGCCGGCATTCAAGCGGCCGGTCCGGTCGAACAGGTGCTGCATCGCGAGGTTTTTGTTGAAATCGACTACACCTGGCTGGGGAAATTGGAGAATGAATTGAGAACCCGCGGTATGCCGATGGGCGAGACGCGGTTTGCCGATAAAGTTACCTTGACCTGCCTGCCGGTCGATTCCGAAGCGGAAAGCGCCGGCGATTGGCTGATCGATTTGACGCAGGGACAAGGTATTGTTTCATTTGGAGACGCGCGATATTTGTCCCGTGCCATATAAGAGCGTGTTCAAAAAGTTGGGTCGCTGCACAAAAGGGGTGCGCCTCCGGCCGCTGTTGGAACCGTAACTCAACCGATTGTTGGATGAAGTTCTCGACACTCCCGATGCCGATGCATATCTCAAGATGGAGCAGATCATGCTGGCAATTATATGAAAAACTATGCGCAGCCGGAGAAAATCCGCTGCCTTGAACAATTTTCCGCAGTGGTTCATGTAGCGGATAAAGAAAGGCGGTTTGTCCCCAGCTCAAAGGAGAATGTCCCGTGGGTTCTCTTCCTGTCCGTTCACGGCTTCATCACGCATTGTATTCATGCATGCACCAAACCCCGATTCATATTTTTTGTATCCTTTCGCAAGCCGGAACGTATAAGTACTATGATGAGTTTGTATCCATACAAGAAGGGAGAGAGCCATGTCGATGTGGATGATCTGGTTTGCCGCCGGTGTAATCCTGATAATTGCGGAAATGACCACCTTTACTTTTTATTTGCTGTGGCTGGGCATCGGCGCTTTTATTGCGGCTTTGCTGGCCTGGTTGTTTCCGGAATCGATTTGGCTGCACATTCTGGCAGCCAGCGTCGCGGCGATCCTGCTGGCCGTTTTCGGAAAACCGTTTGCCAAGCGGTTTCAAACCGGTAAAGGGTTCAAAGACGCGGTGGACGAACTGGTGGGCAAACACGGCGAGATGCTGGAACCGGTCGCGCCGGGAAGCATGGGAATCGTCCGCGTGGGTGTCGAGACGTGGAGCGCGATCTCGGAGGAAGCGCTGGATAAAGGCGACAAAGTCATTGTAGTGAACCGCAGCAGCACCGTTCTTCATGTTTTAAAATGGAAAGGAGAATGAATCTATGGATTATATCCTGCTTATCGTCATTTTGATCTTTGCCATCGTGTTTGTCGCGATGTCTGTCAGAATCGTTCCCCAGCAGGTTGTAGGCGTGGTCGAGCGATTGGGTAAGTTTCAGAAGTTGCTGAGGCCGGGTTTGAATATCGTCATTCCCGTAATTGACCGCGTCCGCCTCTATCACGATTTGCGCATTCAGCAGGCCAACGTGCCGCCGCAAACCGTTATTACCAAGGATAATGTTCAGGTGCAGATAGATACGATCATTTTTTATCAGGTTGTGGGGCCGGAGCAGGCTACCTACGGAATTTCCGACTATGTCATGGGGGTCCGCAACATTACCACCGCGACACTTCGGCAAATCATCGGCAAGTTGGAATTGGACGAAACCTTGTCCGGACGCGAAAAGATCTCTGCGGAGATCCGGATCGCGCTGGATGAAGCCACGGAAAAATGGGGCGTGCGCATTGAACGCGTCGAGGTCGTCGATATCAAGCCGCCGACGGATATTCAGGAAGCCATGGATAAGCAGATGAAAGCGGAGCGAAACCGCCGGGCCATCATCCTGGAGGCCGAAGCCGCGAAGCAGGATATGATTCTGCGGGCCGAAGGGGATAAAAAAAGCAACATTCTGAAGTCGGAAGGGGAAAAGGAAGCGCGGATCCTGCAGGCCGAAGGTTTCAAAAGGTCTCAGGAGCTGGAGGCGGAAGGGCAGGCGAAAGCGATTCAGCTGATCGCCGAGGCCGAACGCAACCGTATCGAACAGCTGCGGGCAGCCGGATTGGACGAACAGATCCTCGTGTACAAATCGTTCGAAGCGCTGAAGGAAATCTCCCAAGGCCCGGCCAACAAGGTGTTCATTCCTTCCGGCGCCGTGGAGACGCTGGGCAGCATCGGCGCCATCGGCGAGATGCTGAAGGTAAAGTCATAAGACGCTGAAGCAAAATTGAATACGCCCGGATTGTGAGGAACACGCCGCTCATTCCCCTGGTTGGGAGAGAGCGGTTTTTTGTTTGAGCTGTTCGCCCAAAAAAAACCCGGCTCCCGCCGGGCAACATGTATGAAGCATATTGAGTGAGGAGGTTCACTATCCAACCAATGGCAGACGTTAACCGGCGTATTGAAGAAAAGCAAAATAAGCCGGCAGCGGTCCAAACCGGTGCGCCCCCACCGGCATTAACAACATTGTTGTCATGTCCTCCCTTCGTGTGGAATGTGACTGTTCCCTTGCCTTCATATTTTACGCAAATATCCATGCCGCAGTTTGGGTGCTTATCCCTAAGCGGCGAAATATGGGCTGGGAGTTTAAACGAATTGCACTTTTCTTTCCGTGAATGGGGCTTGAATATAAGATTCATGAATGCCCAATCGGGAAGTGTCGGCTTTGCTTACTGCTTTTAAGGCAACCGTGCAAACGGTGCGTTCCTTTAACGGCAGGGGACTTAAAACAATCGACTCGGTATCCGCCCAACGGGCCGTAATTTTCTCGTTTTGCAAAAAGGCAAAGCGCTGCGGGAATCCGGATCGGTACCAGCGGATCTGTTCCGTCGGAGTTCCCGGCTCCATCAGGCAGATGAACAGGGAAAGATCATCGCAGAACTGCAGGAGATCGAAATGGAATTTCAGCGATTCGGGGGCGATGGGTGCCAGCTGATTGACCATTTGGGCTTGCCGGGCTCGTTCGGCTTGGCAAAAAAACACAAGCTCATCCTGCTTGGAGAAGCCGCATAAATGCTCATAGTGCATGCTGCACAGCAATCCGGCATACACGTTCGACGCAGACACCTCGTCAATACCTTTGGAATAAAAGATCAGCCTGATTTTTGCGGGAAAATCAATAAAGGAAAACGGCGCCCCCTTCCTATCATTCCAAAGCGGGGTTTCATCCAAATCAATCCATGCCCGATCATGCTCCGCGATGGCGAGTTCAACATCCTCCCTCCTTTCGGGGCACTCGAACAATTCGGGCAACCAGGCTTTGGCAATCTGAGAGGAAAGTTCCGCGTGATCATGCTGTCTGATCATGACAAAATCTTGTTCGCGTTCGTAAACGATCATTTCTCAACCTCCCAAATTTCATTCGATTCCTTGCGATTCGCTCTGAATCGGAAGCCTTTTCATAATAATACGATATTCAGGCTGGAAGCGATCATTGCCCGTCCATGATCGGATTTTGTTTCCCGTACAATATTTTCCATGCTGAAAAATGATATAATGAAGTCGCTCAATAATATGATGAGATGAGCTGTGGAGGGAACCGAATGGAAATGTCCGAAATGCAACCGCACCATCAAAAGGCTGCCGATGACGATACGATCATTGAAGTGGACGGATTGATCAAGAAATACGGAAGCTTTGTCGCCGTCAACGGTGTCCGTTTTACTGTGAGGCGGGGAGAAATCTTCGGCCTGCTCGGGCCGAACGGAGCCGGGAAAACAACCACGATGGAAATGATCGAGGGACTCCGCAAGCCGGACGGAGGCCGTGCGCTTGTTGCCGGCTTTGATACGCAGAAGGATTTGAAAAAAGTCAAAGAGGTCATCGGCGTGCAGTTGCAGTCGACCTCGTTGTTCGATTTGCTCAAGGTCGGCGAAATTACCCGGATGTATGCCAGCTTTTATCGAAGGTCGGTGCCGATCGAGCCGCTTCTCGACAGCATGATCCTGAAAGAAAAGCTGAACGACCGGGTGAAGAACTTGTCGGGCGGCCAAAAGCAGCGTCTGGCCATTGCCCTTGCGCTGGTCAACGACCCGCTGGTGCTGTTTCTGGACGAGCCGACGACGGGACTCGACCCGCAGGCGCGGCGCACGTTGTGGGATATTATCCTGAAGCTGAAGGAGCAGGGAAAAACGATCGTGCTCAGCACGCACTACATGGATGAAGCCGAGATATTATGCGACCGCATCTGTTTGATGGATCAAGGAAAGGTCATCGCTCTTGACACGCCCGGCAACTTGATCCGGGGCCTGCAGTCGGACGGCGCGATCGAATTCCGCCTGCCGGAAGAAAGCGGCGGCGCAGCTGCCCGCGCAGAAGAGCTGGCCGGACGGCTGCAGTCGATTCGAGCGGTGAAACAGACGGATGTGCGAAAGGATGCATACGTGCTGTACACGGACGATCTTCAGGCGTCCTTAACCGATTTGATCCAAAAAGCGTCCGAGCTGAATGTCAGGCTGACCGATCTCAGCACGCGAACGGCAACGCTGGAGGACGTCTTTATTCACATGACGGGAAGGAGTCTGCGAGAAGAATGAAAGCCTATCTCCAATTGACGGCAGCCCAGCTGCGCATTTTCGCCAGGAACCGGCAGGTCATGTTTTGGACGCTGTTCTTCCCGATCTTTTTCATGGTTATGCTGGGCTCTTTTCTTGGCAATGACGCCGGCATGTCGCTTAGCGGATCCATTATCGATGAGGATGGAAGCCAGGCGTCGAAACAGCTTGTGAAAGCCTTTACCGGCTTGGATAATGTGAAGATCACCGAAACGTCTGACAAACAGAGCGCATTGAAATCGTTGAACCAGGGTGACAGCGACCTTGTCATCGTGATTCCCAAAGGTTACGGGGAGCGGCTGCCTGTCACAACGGCGGGCGGACAATCGGCAAAGGCGGAAGCGGCAAATGCTCAAACCTCGGCAGCGCAGATTATCACGTACTATGATCAAACGAACAAGCTGAAATCGAGCTTTGCGCTGCTTGCGGTCAATCAGATCGTGGACGGCGTCAGCAAGCAGTGGGTGCATTACCAACCCGCGGTCACCGTTGAGGAAAAGGGGGTGCAATCGCTCAATCTGAAGTATATCGATTTTCTGGTGCCGGGCATTGTCGCGATGATGATCATGTCCAACAACCTGAACGGGGTCGCCGGGCAGATTGCCTCCTGGCGGGAGCGGGGCATTCTCCGCCGCATGCAGAGCACAACGCTCAACGCTTCCACCTTCATTGCCGCGCAGATTACCGCAAGGCTGCTGATGAACGGACTGCAGGCATTTATCGTGCTGCTGGTCGGCAATCTTATATTCGGTACTCAAGTGAACGGCTCTTGGCTTCTGCTCTTGTTCTTCGTGGTTCTGGGGACGCTGGCGTTCATGTCGATCGGGTTCATTATCGCCGGATTGGCCAAAAATCCGGAAAGCGCCGGGCCGATCGCCGGATTCATCTCGTTTCCGCTGTTGTTTCTGGGCGGCATATTTTTTCCGATCAACAATATGCCGGCTTTTCTGCAGCCGATCGTCAAGGCGCTGCCGATCTCCCATTTGACCACCGCGCTCCGGCAGGTGATGAATGTCGGAGCGGGCTGGACCGAATTGTGGAACCAAGCGGCCCTGCTCGGCGGCTGGATGGTTGTTGCGTTCATCATCGCCAGCCGGACGTTTAAGTGGGAATGAGACGAACCAAATTTTGGGTTCCCTTCGGAACTATTTGCATGTAAGATAGTGTATGATAGAAAATGAACGTAAAATAGCAAATGGAAATGGTTTGCCGTCTTTTTGATCATGCTCGTAATGACGAATCTTTCTTTTTACCAACCGGCCCGTGGTCGCCAGAATCAAAAATCTCTCGGATCAGACCCTGCCCGCATCGCCTTATTCGGATGTTCCCGGGCATCATTGGGCCTATCATTACATCTATGAAATGACGAACGCGGGGTACATGTCCGGATATCAGGGGAAATTCCGCCCGGATGAGCCGATCACCCGTGCCGAGCTCGTTTCACTGATCCTACAGATGCGCGACATTCATGCGGTTCCGCTGTCGGGGGTTTGCCGATACCGCAGGCCACTGGGCCGAGGATATCATCGGAACGGCAAAATCGCTGGGGCTTGTCGACGGGATCGGCGGGAATCTGTTCGAACCCGATCAATATATCGAACGTCAGTCGGCAGCCAAACTGATCGCCGTCGGACTGTTCAGGGGTGAGCTGAAGGACGGGGACGTTCCTGTGATTCAGCACTTCCCCGATATTCCCCCGGATCTCTGGTCGTTCGGCTGGGTCGAGGAGGCCTCTTCGGTAGCGCATGAATCGGTACATCGCAATATCGGTGAGGAATCATTGATTCTTATCTGCCGAAACAAACGGAACCTTTTTGAGCATGCCGGTTTTAACCAGCGGCGTTGTCTGTGTCGTCCGGCGAATTCAATGCTTCATCGCGTGAGGTTAGAATATTCAATTTTCCTAAAATATGCTATGCTGGAAGCAGGTATATCGGGGAAGGGGCGGTCGCGATGAAGCGGGAAAATACGGTTTGCGTTCAAAAAGTCAAGATCGGTTTTGATTTTTTGCCGGAGCAGCGGCGCAGGGGCGAAACTTTGCCGCTCCATGGTATTTCCATGCAGCATGTAACCTCCCAGTCGGTCAGGTTCTTCAAGGATTATCTGACCGAACGCCTGGAACGGATTGCCGGCATGATGGAGCTTCTTGCATCTGTTCATCCGGGATGGACGATCTCAGGGAACAAGATCAAGGTTGTGATGGAAACGGATTCCTATGATTTTAACGATGCTTTGAAGCTGCTTCGGGATCATGGCTATGAGGATGACGAATTCAGCCTGCAGGTCGAGTATGAGCGCAAGTGGGGCATGCTGTAAACGAAAGAAGGGGGTGGCCCAAAGGAAATATCGGTAATTCCACTGGACCCCTCTTCATTTGGAAATGTATCGAAATGGCGGGATTTTTGATCCTTTGCCCTATATCTATAGATCACGTTAGGCCAGAGGATCACTAATAAAGGAACGATGACAGTGTGGCGTTCGTCCCTGCTTATGAACAAGCAGGGTTCACAAAAATTAATGCTGGGTGCAATTTATTTTTGCCGAAGCAGATCCAGCAGTTCCGAGTGTTCACGATGTTCGGCAATATCTGCGGCAGTTTCTCCTTCATTGTTTTTTATTTTTGTGTCGGCGCCTGCTTTCAGTAAAGACGCAGCTATTTCAAAATTCCCTGTATAAGCAGCATACATTAACGCTGTCCATTTCAGGTGGTTTTTACCGTCAGGATTCGCCCCTGCCTGAAGTAATTCGTTTGCAATTTCTGTGCTTCCATACCTCGCTGCCCACGTCAAAGGAGTATCGCCATCTTCCGTAACGAAGTTCGGATCGGCTCCTCCAGTCAGCAATGCTTTCACAGAGCCGGTGTTATTGTAGAATACAGCGGTCATTAAGGGAGTCCAGCCGTTATTGCCTTTGCCATCAGGATTCGCCCCTTCCGCCAGCAATTTCGTTATTTGCTCCGCATCGTCATGTTCTGCCAGGCTCATTAGCAACGACTCTTTGGAAGAGAAAATATATGCGATTTGAGCATCATGATCCCATTTCGTGTAACCGTCAAAAGCTTGGCCGATAAAAGGAAGGGGAATCATCGTTGTTCCATTGATAATTTGCGCTTCAACCGGCATGGTCAGCGAAACGCCGTTCTTTTCAGCTTGCTTTGAACCGATTTTCACGACAATATGCATATCGTTCATTTTTACCGTGGCTGTCCGTTTATTTCCATCCCACTCGACTTGAGCACCAGCCTGTTCGAAAATACCGCGCAGCGGTAAAAGGATGTGGCCATCCTTTTGCACCGTGGCCTGGTCAAATTGATGTTCCGTCCCATCGATGCTTATGGTGATCATTTGTTCGGCAGCGATTATACCGGAAGAGCTAAAAAGCATAGACAATACCATGATGATTTGAAATATTCGCTTCATTTGTCGAACCTCCACTAATTCATTTGCCTGGATTCAGATGTGTTCCAAAAATACAAGCAATCATCGATTAAAATCCATTTTTTACCGGAACCCATAAGTGGTTCCCGGCAACTGGCTCAGCACCATTCCGTCTGCGTCTGTAGCTTTTACACGTCCCTCGATGTCATAATCAATTACCGGATTTTTTTCTAAAAATATTTCGACCGCTTTGTAATTATCAATATCAAGAACTTCAACATTTTTGACTTTTTTGATGCGGCAAATGATGTTAAGTGGTTCACCCTCGCGGTCACAAGCAGCTACAGTGTAATCTTTATCCATTTGAATAGGCTCACCGTTGACGGTAATAGACTGCACACGCTTACCCTTCGGATTATTGATGGTCATCACAACATGCATACCCGATACACGGACAACCCATCCGCCCACACGCTTGGTTATATCGGTGGAAAATACGGTTTCCAACTCCTGCTCCATCCAGTCCCAAAGCTGCTTTCCCGTTACAGTTCCCCGCTTCAGATTGGCAATGGTGGGGAGCATACTGTAGAGATGCTCGAGCGTAATCGGGCCCGGAGCAATAGGAGGACAGAAGCGGAACCCGTTTGATATGCCGATATCAACGTTCGCCGCAGCTTTTACCGCATCAGTGATCATATTGTCCATCGGAGTTTCAAGAACGCTGTAACGATACAAATATTTTTTCGTTTCCCCCAGTTTTCGCTCAATAACCGGTCTGAAGGGATCCCTTTCTTTTTGAACTGTCACCTTGACTGCAGGGTCTTCGGGATACAAGCTTTCCTCTACAATTTTCAGCTCGTAATTGTAGTCTTTAATTTTTCCAGACTCAACGAATAAATCCAATCGCCCGACAAATGACCCAAAGGATCCTGCTTCAACTACAGGACAAAGGCCGCCGTAAATCGGCTCGTAGGTCCGTTCATGGGTGTCACCGCCAAACAGAAAATCAATGCCTGCCGCCTGGGGTTGCTTGGCGAGGTGTACCTGCTGTGCAAGTCCAAGATGGGCCAGCATCATGACAATATCGCATTTATGCTTATTGCGAAGGATGTCTACTAATTTGGGAATCGATGCCTCAGGTTTGCTAAACTGGATGCCTTCGTGATAACTGGGTGCCTGGCGAAGCTTGGTGTACGGGTCATTGTATCCGATAAAGCCGACTCGTACTCCTCCCACAACTTTTATGAAAAATGGCGGAAACAAACTGGGGCCTGAACTGACTCCTTCATCTCCCCAATACATGTTCGAACAGATGATCGGGTAATTGTATTTTTTCGTGAGATTCATTAATTGCTGCGGACCGTATACCACTTCCCAGTTCCCCGGAATGGCCACATCGTACCCGATTTTATTCATGATGGGGATCAATGCCTCCCCTTCACTTAATGCGGCTACAGCCGACCCTTGAAAGCAATCCCCGCAGTCTACCGCCAATACATTGCCCGGATTTTCTTTTTTAACTTGCTTAAAAAGAGTTGCGATCCTGCTCATCCCACCTGCATTCCGAAACACCGGCCTATTATTTTCCCAGAAAAATTCAGGGTGGGTGAGTACCTGGCCGTGAATATCCGTCGTCTGGAGAAACGTCAATTGTTTAACTTTTCCTGATTGGACGGCAGTGGTTTTGGTGATTTCCTCCAATCTGCTCATTCCGGAGGCAAGACCGGAAACGAGGGGGGAAACGCCGAAACTGAATCCTAACGCCCCGATGTACCGCAACACGTCCCTTCTGGCAACCTTTTTTTCAGCATGTTTTTCATCTCCGCAATGTTTACACACGATTAACCCACATCCTTTGGTAAGGTTTAAGTATTTAATAAAACAAAAAGTTATGAAGTATGCAAAATCAGTATAGTTACTTAGTACTACAGCGGAACTTTCGGCATGCTCTTAGCCCATTCCTTTCATTGTTCTCTTTTTTTGATGGGCTTCCACATGTTCCATGCATCCGCCATAATCGGGCCTTTGCTTTGCGGACGAATAGGGACGGGGGTCGAGCCCAACTCTTTTCGGAAATGCGGTACCTCAACGAAAACCGTTTTTCGGTGTCCGGTAAACCCTTGGGTCTGGCCCAAACATTCCGTCCCCTTAAACCCATTGTAATCAGTCATATCATATGGCTTTCGCTATCCCGGCAGTGCTCCGGACATCAATGGCCTACCGACATCCAGTAGGCTCCCAATACCAGCGCGGACAGTATGAATCCGAGCGGAACGTTGATCAGAACTCCGGTTGTAAACGCGGCCAGCGGTCTCCAGCCAACGGAGGTCAGCTCGCGAAAACGCGTCGTCAGCCCGATGGATAAGAAGCAGAATACAAACGCCCAAGTTCTGAGATTTTTGATCGGATTGATGATATCGGCATTGACGGATTTGGCGGTCGCTTCATCTGCGCCTGCCAGCAGCAGCGTGAGGATGCCGGAAGCGATAAAGAACCCGAGCACAAATTTGGGGAAGCGGTACCAAATCTCTGCCCCGTCCGGTTTGCTTCCCGTTTCGGCTTTTTCCCATTTGGCGACGGAAACGAGCGCCAGAATGAAGCACCAGATGCCGATAAACATGTCGCGGCCGATGACCTTCATCAGGGTAAAGGTGGTGATCGCCTGATCGCCGATGGCTGCCGCTGCGGCGATTCCGGCTGCGTCGGCAAACTCCGAGGTTCCGATCCATGCTCCGGCGGGCCCTTCGGGAATGTCGAAAAGATGGATCAGGATCGGCAGCAGATAAATCATGATGATCGCCCAAACCACGACGAGCGAAATGGATACCGATACATGCTCTTTGTCCGCTTTCACCGCCCCTCCGACGGCAATGGCCGCCGATACTCCGCAGATGGAACCGCCGGCTCCCAAGGTTGCCGCGAATCTTCGATCCAACCCGAACCATTTTGTACCGGCCCAGTATATGCTGAGAAAGGTGACTACGGCGACGACGGTCGCTTGCCCGAAAGCGATCGGTCCGGCCTGAACAATCAATGTAAAGGGGAGTGTGGCCCCCAGCAGCACGATGCCTACCTTTACATAAAATTCCGTCCGCAAAGCGCTTTCAAACCATTTCGGAAGAGGCAGAAGATTACCGATCACCATTCCGATCGCCAGGGCAACCAGAGGAGCCTCCAGGTTATATTTTTGCGCCCACGCCCATGCGCCGAAGATCGAAACCAGCACGCTCATGATGAAAATAATCGTAAAGCCCGGGATGAACTCTTTTAATTTGTAGCCTAATATCTTGACTGCGATGGAAAAAAGCACAAGGAACAGAAGGAATAAGAGCAGCAAGCCTCCGGCGCTTTTGCTCAATGCAGCGGCGACCGTTCCGAATTCGGCCCATTTGGGAATGGACACGCTTACCGATTTGATGGAACCTCCCGACGCCCAGAGAACAAGGGCGAACAGCACAAGTCCCAGTCCAAGCCACACGGCCCACCAGTCTTCCTTCTTGATCAGGTCTGACCATCCTCGGACGGGAACGGGCTTGTTTCCCAGCACAACAGGTTTGTCTAACATCCTCACTACCTCCCAGAATTAATTTATCAAAGGGCGGTTCATGGTTGCCAAAGGTTCCACAAACCCCACGATGATACGACAGGGATGCTTTCATTAACGCCGTGAAAGAAACCTGAAGCGTTGGAGGAGAAGACTGTATGCCGGGAGGCGTCATTTTGGTAAGCGTTTTCATTTTTTGAAATTATGATCGGGTTCAGGACAGTCCTGCCTAAATGGCGGAGGTGCGGAGCAAGTGCAGCAGCTTGGGCGGATTTCAAAGGATCTAAAGTTTGAGGATATTCGATGGTTGTTTTTAACAATATTATCATTTCATATAATATCATGGGAAAACTGGATTGGGCAAGAGGCGAAATATTCACCTCTCGCTCAATCTCCTGGATATTTCATGCGAGGCGTTCAGCAGGTATCTGATGAGCTTCGGCAGAGTGTGCGCATGGATTCGTTGTACGGGACCGGCCAAGGTGACGGATGCCAGGGGCGGTCCTTTGCCTTTGGGACGAAGGATCGGCGCGGCTACGGAGGTCACACCGGCATGGAACTCCTCAATGCTGACGGAATAGCCCTGCTTGCGGATGGCGTGCAATTTTTCGCGAAATTGCTCGGGATCGGTGATGGTATGCTCCGTAAAAGGAGTTAATCCGCTTTCGATGATCGAATCAATGACGGCCGGCGTCTGGTAGGCCAGCAGCACCTGTCCCGTGCTCGTGCAGTGAGCGGGATTTCGTTTGCCCAAATGCGACCGCAGCGGAACCGGATACGGGCTGTCCCCTCTGTGAAGATAGACGACCTCTTTTCCCGACAGTATCCCCAGATGAGCGCTTTCCCCCGATTTTTGCATCAAATCCTCAAGCACAGGCAGGGCCGTCCGGTGAATATGCAGTCCGGAGACGATAACGTTGCCTGAAGCCAGGATCGAGGCGCCCAAACGGTATTTTTTCGAGTGCGGATCCCTGGCGATAAATCCCTCGCTGGCCAATGTGCCGAGCAGCCGGTGCGTTGTGCTTCTGCCGATGCCCATTTTTTGGGCGAGATCGTCAATGCTGAACTCCGGCTCTTCCGCGGTGAAGGCTTTCAGCAATCGCAGCGCGGTATTCAACGAAGATGGGTTTTGGCGGGTCTGTTCAGTCATTATGGTATCCTCCCCCGGCGCTAATCATAATAGCCCAGCTTTTCCGACACGACTGCGGCGGCCTTGCTGATCGCTTCGGCGATCAGCGGAATGCGGTCCGCAGGTATTCTATCCGTTGGCCCGACCACGCTGACGGCGGCAATGACCTGCCCGGTATAGTCTTTCACGGGCGCGCCGATACTGGTGGCTCCAATGTGCAGCTGATCGATGGCGACGGCGTAGCCCTGATCGGTGATCGCCTTCAGCTCGCTCAGGAACCGGTTCCAATCCGGCAGGCCGTCTGCGCTGTATGCACGAATACTGTTTTCATATATTTTGCGAACCAAATGCTTCGACTGATAGGCCAGGATGCATTTTCCGGCGCTGGTGCGGACCGCCGGATTGCTTCTGCCGATCGAGGAAAGCAGCGGTACGGGCTGCGGAGGGTCGATCTTATGGAGATAAATAATCTCCATATCCTCCAGAATCGCGATATGGGACGCTTCTCCCAGCTTTCGGGTCAGCTCTTCCAGCACCGGCTTTGCTTCCCTTATAATTTCCATGTGGGTGATGATTACCCCGGATAAAGTTAACAGCGACAAGCCGAGCTTGTAGCGGGAGGAATCGGCGCATTTGTCCAAATAGCCTTCCTGCTGCAGCTCCAAAACGAGACGGTGGACCGTGCTTTTCGGCAGGTCCAGCGCCTGTGAAATTTCCGTAATTCCGATTTCCGGACGGTCAAGCGTAAATAATCGGATGATCCGCAGCCCATTTTTTACCGAATGAATCAGCGGGGTTTTGGCAGCGTCAGGTTTCAATTTTCATCACCTCGGGGGCCGTCATGTCATTCTTACTATATGATAACCTTCCAAGCAATTCAAATGCCCGCTGAACTTCATATCTTCGAATTATTGTGTTCCACATAGAGAGATGTACGGCTTTCGCCAAAGGACTGCTTGCCGTTAATCTATGTATAGTGCCTTATTCTATAATAAAATCGAACATTGCAACCGTTAACATTTACTGAAAAAAAGGAGAAGATGTCCATGAGCAGTTCTGAATTGAAACGACAGGTCATTATTGCCGGTGCAGGTCCGATCGGTTTGACGGCGGCGCTTGCACTCAGACACAAGGGAATTCCGGCCACCATTCTGGAAGCGGAGCGCGAAGGCCGTCCGCGTCCGGGCAGCCGCGCGATCTATCTTCACAATGCGACGCTGCAGCATTTGGAGGATATTCATCCGGGACTCGGCTTTACGCTGGCCCGCCATGGAATCGTCTGGCCGCTGAAACGCTCGCTGTTCCGCGGGAAAGAGGTTTATGTCAAAAAATATCCGACACCGGATCCGAGTGTTCTCCCGCCGTTTACCAGCCTGCCGCAGGATGAGGCGGAACGCCATATGTATCAAGCCTGCCTGGATGCCGGAGTGGAATTCGTATGGAATACGCCGGTCAAAGAAGTCCAAAGCAGCGAACAAGGAGTCAAGGTGATCACCGAAACCGGTGATGTCTGGCAGGCCGATTATGTTGTCGCTGCCGACGGAGCGCATTCTGTCGTCCGTAAAACAGCAGGGCTCAAGCTTGAGGGTCCGCGTCATAAGGATACTTTTATTGTTGTGGATGTTAAAGAAGACCCTGAAAATCCGCTGCCGCTGGAACGCATTTTCCACTATCAGCATCCGGCTATCGGCGAACGCAACGTGCTGTATGTGCCTTTCGCCGGCCATTGGCGAATCGACCTGCAGCTTCTGAGCGGAGATGACCCTGAGGAATTCGGAAGTACGGAAGGGGTCAAAAAGTGGCTGCCGAAAGTCATCGATAAGAAATATGCCGAACGCATTACTTGGGTATCCACCTATCAGTTCTACCAGGTTGTCGCCGATTCGTTCACCGATGCCCATCGGAGGATTTTGCTGACCGGTGAAGCCGCGCATCTGTTTGCGCCGTTTGGGGCCCGCGGCATGAACTCGGGAGTGCCTGATGCGGTCATCGCCGTTAGAGGAATTGCTGAAGCGCTCCAAGCCGCTGATCCGGAAACAGCCAAAAAAGCGATTCTTGCCGCCGCCGAGGAACGTAAAATCGCCGCCGAGCACAATCGCAAGGGCGCCGGCATTGCTTTGGACCATCTGCAGGGGGACTCCCCGTTTATGAATATGAAGCGCGAGCTGGCGGCATCCTTGGTTCCGATCCTGCCGCAATTGGGAAGATGGCTCGATGAGGGACCGTACGGCCCGAAATTCGGACCGCCCGAGTTGACGACCAAATATTAAGGGCTCGCGATGAAATTAGTTCTACTTTTGGCGGCAAAGTATCAAGCGGTTTAATTGATCTTTGCCACCAATTTAGTAGAAGTTATTTCATCGCGATGCCTAAATTCAAAAGTTAAGGCAAATCTCATTAGGGAGAGGATTCGATCATGTCAACAGAGCTGAAAGTTTCTGACGAAAAACGATACGGTCCCAATGACTCGAATGTCGGCAGCCTGATCGACCGGATTGGCAAGATAAATTGGCTGTCAGCCGCCGCTCAGACGGAGAACAGAGTCTCGGCGGAAGCCGCAATTGATCAATTTCTGCTGTCTTTCGGCATGGAAGGATACTCCATCCATTGGTTCGATAAAAATGAATTGGCTCCATTCGTGGAAAGAATGACATTGCGGGAGAGCCCGCTGTGGAACCGGTTGGAAGAGATCCCGCAGCAAATCAGGGACAAGGCGGAAGAAACGGGAAGGACAGCAATTGTGCTGAAGATCAGTGAAAATACGCCGACGAATGTATTTTCCCTCGCTTTTGATGCGGCTTTCCGGGAATTTGAGGAAAATGGAGAGAAGGTCATCCAAGCTGCAGCCGGAGCGATGATGTACATTGCCGCGCTGGCCTGCGCCTGGGAAACGCTAGCGGATTTGGACGGGTGGAAGGCGAATCCTTTTCTGCCGCTGATCCAGGTGCTTGAGGCAGGGCATTGGCCTCTTGGATTGTACGGCGGGAAGTTCTATGCGGTGTAATGCATAAAGTCTCCGGATTGTTTAGATAAGAAAAACAAATATTTCTTAATAAAGAGGTGACATCACTGTCATCTCTTTTTGCTCTTCCATTAAACGATCTTGGAATAAAGCGGTTCTATAGCTTCTCCGGGATTAATAGTTTACATATAGTGGGAAAAAGCAAACAAAAGGGCCATTTCATATGATGGCAATAAGAAAATTTTATCGCAAATAAGGTGTTTTTTAAATTTATCAAAAAGGAAAATGAAGTGAGGTTGCCGGGATGCAGTATTTGAATGGGAAACTGCGGTACTTCACGTTTTTTTTTTGGCTTTGTGGTTAATGCTTAGTCTGACTGCACCCGCGGCGGGGGCTGGAAAACAACAAGGTCAGCCCGATATACGCGTGAGGATACAAAGCGATATGGCCAGTTTAGGGGGATTAAAAGCAAAGTTTGGTGTGAGAAGGGATTTGGGCGAGAAAGGTTTTACGACGGATGTGAATGTCGAGTACGTCGGCCGTATGTGCCGGCACCATCGCATTGGCGATCAAAAATTTTGATTAGCTCATCCGGACTTTTTTCACAAAAAAATCCTCTTCCCCATTTTAAAAAATACTAAATCAGATCCCAAGATTAATTGGGTGTCCTTGGGTGTTTTGTATCTTTGTATAATATTTTAAAAAAAGAACATATTGCGGTTGTTATTGATACACCAAGTATATATGTGTAAAAGTTAAAAAACATATAGTTAGTATACTGATTATACCACCCAAAATTATATATTTTGGAATTTGGATTATTAGGTCCCCCTCCAAGCTCGTTCGTAACTGTTTGAAAAAAATTAATTTCGAGATATCCAAAAATAAAAACAATCAGTAACGAAACAGTTATTAATTGAGCGGCTACTTTTTGAGGTTTCGATGCTATATACCCTTTTAGCAGTTTTACTATGTTTATAAGAAATCCAACGTAGAAAAATAAAGCTATGATAACTACAAATCCCCCTAAGTTACCATTACCTGAGATTTGGTATGGTTTCGCGGAAAATAAGTAAATTAAATAAAATGTAATCACGCTAAAAACGAATAAAATTAAAGTCAATATAAATTTAATACTAATCACCTCAAAGTTTTAGCAAAACCCCCTCTATTATTAAATAAAGGGGATTTTGCCTCATTATATTTTAAACACCACGATACCAAATAAGCCCCATATTCATTTGCCCCTGATAGGAACTCCAGTCTACCCAATGCACTCCTGTATTGTATTGTCCGCCGTCAGGATCAAGCATCCCAAAGTATAGAGTACCTGTAGAACTATCGTATCCCGTACCAGTCACGAAATGATAACTATAATAGACCCAAGGATCCCAGTCAAAGCGAATGCCAACTGGACGATCATTATCTATTCTACTTGTATAATCAGCCCAATGTCCATTGGCAGACATATAGGTAGTGGAAAAAGGAGACTCCTGATAACTAAAGAAATGATTTAACTGCAACCACATTCCTTGATTCCATCCACTCATTGAAGTTCCGGCAGGGGAAGTCCCCATTTCAGAAGCGAGTTTGTTGATTAGTTAAATAATCAACAATCATAGCACCAGAGGTAGGACCACAAGCAGCATCTTGGGTATTTACACCGGGCATTCTTTGCCAGTATCTTTGTACTCCAGTAATTAAGTTATAGCTATAGGATAAGATATTTACCGTTTTAGTTTTATTAATTATATCATGCCATTTCTTTTCATTTGATTTATCTTTTTTTATTTTACTTTCAAATTTTGCATTGGACCATTTTTTATACTCATCTGAATTGGGGTCACTTTCTTTCAGATGAATTTTATCCATCCTTTCATATTTTAGGAACAATAAAAAAATACTATATATATCGAATTGTAAATATTTATATTAAATCTAAAAAAAGTATTTTAAACCTATAATTGTAATAACGATAAAAGGCGGTAATCTAACAAGAAAAGGATCAAGTCCTCGTTTTATTTGAGAACTTGATCCTTTTTTATGCGATTGAAACATTAGCATTAAGTAAGCTTATTGCCTTACCTTGAACGGATTTCCTGCCGCATGAACCAAGCATAGGATACGGCGAAGCAGATCAGGGTCGCCGCAATCAAGCCGGTCAGCTGCGGCCACACCAGCAGCAGGCTCTGAGAGAGCGGGAGCGGACTGGGAATGGCGCCGTAGGCCTGCTCCACGGTGAGCGGACCCAAGGAACGGATCGACGGGATCAGCAGCGTCGATGTCGCTTCCTGGAACAGCTGGCTGGGCGACAGGCGCATCAGGAATTGAATAAACTGCTCGTAGCTGATGACCTGCTGTACGTCCGCCGTATTTGCCGGGGCCATGGCATTGGCAATCAGATTCACGATCATCGGGTAGAATACGGTGAAAAACAGCCAGATGGCGATGCTGGACAGTGCCGACGTGGCGGGCTGGCGGAAGCGGACCGAGAACAAAATCGACAGGTTGAGCCAGAACGCCACATAGAAGATGCTCAATATGAGGAAGAACAGCATCCGCAGAAATTCCTCCGGCGCTGGCGGAATGCCGATGGCAATCAGTCCAAGACCCATGACCATAAAGCCAAGGCCGAGGAACATGATGCCGATCACGAGGATCGCCGCAGTGAATTTGGCGTTGAGGACATAATCGCGGTGAATCGGCTGCGACATGATCCGCGACAGCGTACCCTTGTTGCGCTCCGAGTTGACCGCGTCAAAGCCCAAGCCGATGCCGATCAGCGGACCGAGAAAGCTGACGAAGGTGATGAAAGCCGGCATGGTTCCGTCCGATACGGTAAACAGCTTCAGAAAGACGAAGGAATTCAGATCGTTGTTGCCGGGCGCCGCGCTGCGGATATTGGAGATTGCGGTATAGAGCGAACCGATGCATGTCAAGGCCAAGATCCCGATCAGGATGATGGAGCGCCAGCTGCTGATGAAGTCGGCAGACTCCTTTTCCACGATTACCCAGAACGGATGCGTAATTCGTGCGCTTGCGTTCTCTGCTTCGTTTCCATATATGCGGGCCTTGCCTTTGGGACGTACCTTTTCCCGTTCACCGAGCCCGAACCATGCTTTAATGTCGAACCGCCGTTCCAACCGTCTCCCTCCCTTCGAAGTATCGATGGTAAATTTCATCCAGACCGATTTGTTTTTTATGCAGATGCACCAGCGTGCTTCCCGAATCAAAAATCATTTTTGCCAGTACACCGGTGATGTCCTGAGTGCATCCCAATTGAAGCAGGCCGTTCCGCAGTTCGATCCGCAGAATCTCCGGCATATTCTGCAGGCTGCGCAGCAATTCCTCTGTGAGCGGCTTGACGCCAAGCTCCAGCGTAACGAATTTGTCGAGCTGCAGCTTGGCGGCCAATGTTTCGATGCTGCCCTCCGCCAGCAATTTGCCCTGCACAAACAGCCCGACACGGTCGCAGATTTGCTGCACCTGGTGCAGGTGATGGGAAGACAGCAGTACGGTGATGCCGTCATTCCGGCTTAACCGCTGAATCAGGTCGAGCAGCTCGCGAACCCCCTCAGGATCAATGCCGAGCGTCGGTTCGTCGAGAATGATGATTTCCGGTTGTTTGATCAGCACATCGGCCAATCCCAACCGCTGCCGCATCCCGCGGGAGTATGCCCCTGCTTTTTTGTGCGCGGCTTCGCTCAGCCCGACCCGGGCCAACAGCGACTCCGCCCTCCGATGCGCCTCTGTGACACCGATTCTGTTCAGCCTTGCGGTGTAGATCAAATTTTCAAGTCCGGTTAAATCCTCATAAAATCCCACATCATCAGGCAGATATCCCACCTTTTTTTTGACGTTGATCGGCTGCCGGGTGGAATCGATGCCAAGCACGCGGACCTGTCCCGAAGTCGGTTCGGTCAACCCCAGCATCATCAGGATCGTTGTTGATTTTCCGGCGCCGTTGGGGCCCAACAGGCCAAAAATTTCTCCTTTGCGGATCGACAGGGTGAGCTGATCGACCGCTGTGTGGAGGCCGTATGTTTTCGTCAGGCTGACAAGCTCAATCACGGGCTTGCTCACGGCTACCGCCTCCCGTAGGTGCGGAATAAGTAGTAGATCCCGACAAACACCATCCCGATGATCAGAATGCCGATCCAGCCCCAGAGCATTGAGGTTTGGACCGTAATCCGAAACTGGGCGTCCGACGAGGTTTCCGGTGTTGAAGCGGTGAAGTTCAGCTGATAATCGCCGGCAATCGCTTTGCTGTCCGCTTTGATCGTGGCCGTTACGTTTGCGGATTTTCCTGCGGAAAGCGCCTTGAGTTCTTTTTGATCAAACGTCACTTCCCAATTCGCGGGTGTGGAGGCGGACAGCTGGATGTTTTTGAGGTCGGCCGATCCTTTGTTGACCACCTTCAGGTCGACATTCCGTGTGCCCCCTGCGGTAATATCCGTACTCAGCACACCGGACGGCGTCGTCAGCTCGATTCCGTATGTGCCGGTGATCACGACCTCCAGTTTCGTATCGGCCGAGCTGGAGGTGGTCGCCGCGTGAATCGGAATATCATACGTGCCCGCTTTCACCTGTGCGGGCGGATGGATGTCGATCGAGATATCCTGCGCGGAATTTTTGTCCACGCTGACTGAAGTCACATTTTTCCCCAGGCTGCTGAATTGCACATCCCACCCTTTGGGGGCGTCGGCGCTAAGCGCATAATCCTGCTTGTCGGCCGTCCGGTTTTTCAAAGAAGACGTGAAACTGAAGGTGGAATCGGAGTGACCCTGCATGTTCGGTTGATTGACGTTCAGCTCCGAATTGTAGGTTCCCTGTTCGGAGACATTGACGTTTAGCTGCAGTGCATAATCTCCCGCAGTGACGCGGAACGGGTAGTCCCCTTTGTTGACGGCCAACGGCACTTCCACATCGAGATCGACGGATTTGCTGTCGTTCGGCTTGACGGCAATTTTATGCACGGCATAACTGCCGTAAGTGAGATGGTTCGTCCAATTTCCGGGTATTCCTTCCACATTCAGGGGAACGTCTTGAATGCTAGCCGAATTGTTGATGACGTCGATGGAGAACGTTACCGTTTGCCCGGGAGTCACTGAAATGTCCGTAAACGGCGTATACAACGAAATCCCGCCTGCCGCGTAAATCTGCGCCCCGCCCAGCAAATTCCCCGCAACCAGTCCGAAAGTCAGCAGAAGACCGAACAGCATCCTCCTTAACCGCATCTTTTGACAACCTCCCATTATGTATAATCTTTACATTTACATTTGGAGTACGGTGCTTGTTCCAGGTTGGATTTATTAAATTCAGATAAAAAAATCCTTAAGGTCAGATAAAAACTCGCCGAGTACTATTCTCAACACCGGGAGAATGATCAAAAATAAAAGATGAAAAGCGGGAAAGCGGGTGAAATGATGACCGGACAGCAGATAACTGTGGAATTGCCGGGTGATACGGAGCGGGCAGCGGGTTTGCTGCACGAGCTGAAGCAAGGATCCATGGAGGCGTTTGATCTTTTTTATGAAAAATACGCATCGCTGGTTTATCATATCGCTTTGAAAATGACAAAGGAGCAAATGGAGGCGGAGGATATCTGCCATGACGTTTTTCTGGAGGTTTTTCGCAAAATTGACGAATTCGACCCTTCCCGCGGCAGCGTGGAATCGTGGCTGGCGGTCAAGACGAGGAGCCGGACCTTGGATTGGCTTCGAAAAAAAAGAAGGATGGTTTGCGAGCAATTGGAAACCTCGCGGATCGGGCAGCCGGACGGGACGGCTGATCCGATCGGGGAATCTGTGCTACGGCACATGGAGAAAGAGCAGTTGAGAGCGGCGCTGGAGCGGATTCCGTCCTCTCAGCGAACAGCATTGTACGGCAAGTATTTTGAGTCGAAAACGCAGAAAGAATTGTCGGAGAAACTGAATTATCCGCTCGGCACGGTTAAATCCTTGATTCGCTACGGGATAAACAATTTGCGAAAACAATTTAACCAGTTGGGTTGGCTGGAGCCCACCGTGGGGTTCAAAGAGCATGATTAGCCGTTGCGGATGGAGAGAAGAAGAAGTGGTCGATCTGATGCTGGGGCGGCTCCCGGCGGACCGCATAAGTCCGCTTCAGTGGCATATTTCGCAGTGCGGACGGTGCGGGGAGCTGTACCGGGAATGGGAGCGGCTGATATTGGCGGACGGTTCTTTTCCGTTTCCTTCCGCTGCAGTGAAATACAAGCTGCAAAATCGGTTTTTGCGCAGATACAGCCTGTCCGGAATTCGGTTTGTTCCAGGTTGGTTGTACTGGCGCAGATTTCCGCCCGGACAGGGATTTGCATGGTTACGCGACCGATCGGGAGCGGGATTTGCTTTGTCCGGAACATTTGCCGCTTTCCTGCTCGTGCTCGGTTTATTGTCCTTGAGGGGTCATCCTCCTGCACCGGCTTTGGTTGCGATCGGGGGGGATTCCGGATACAACGGAATGAACGGAGCCGTCACTTTGCGGGATCAAATGGCCGGATCTTTTCCCGGACAAGGCCGAACGGCCGCTTTCTTTCCCGCACGAAGCGGAACGGCGGAATCTGTTCCGGGCGTGCTTGCTGCAAGGGATGAAACAGCGGGATTCGTCCCGGGCATGCTTGTTGTAAGGCACGGAAATGCCGGTTCCCAGCCGGACATTCTTCACGCGCCGGATGAAATCGGCAAGCATTTGCATGTGGTTCTGAATCCGCGAACCGTACAGTACCCGATCATTCGGCCGGAGAATCCGGAGGTCAGGGGATACATATGGGTCAATCAGGTTACCGATGAAGTGCTGATCATGGTGGAAGGACTTCGGCCCGACGATAGCAAGGACTATCAGGCCTGGTTTATCACCGCTCATCATCCGTTGAGCGGAGGGATCATGCGTTGGCAAGGCAGCCGTGCGCATCTGTATGCGCATGGTGTGCGAATCCGGCTGGCGGATCATTTGGCGGTCAGTCAGGAACCGAAGGGCGGCAGTACGAAGCCGACCGGTCCCGAGACGTTTCTCGTGCTTCTGAAGAACGACGGAAAATAGCGGGAGCCCCGGCAGCTCCATCGGGAAAAAAGCCTGCAATTTTGCAGGAAAAACAAATGGAGGATGCGCTCGGACATAAAAAGATATACAATCGCAGGTATTCTCTTCCCAATCGGTCAATTGCTCAAGCATCTCAAACGGATAACTATCAGTGATGGGGTTTCATGACAAACTCACCGGGAGAGTATCACAGTACGAAGAAGATACAACCGAGCTCCAAAATTTTTTAAAAGGTTAAAAAAACAGAATCCCGAAAGCTCGCTACAGAGGCTTCCGGGGCTGGCAGATCACATTTGCGCTTGCTTTAACAGACCGATTTAAGGGTTGCGGTCCAGCAATCCCTTAGCCCCGACGCACGAAACCCCAAGCCCAAGCCTCTCAGTCTCGCGGCCCCTTCGGGGCTTATGGCGTCCGCAAGCCAGGCAGACCCGACAGCACCGCGGTATGGAGCCGCCGGACCGGACTTAACCCGCTGCGCTGGTGTGCACCTAACCCGCTTTACTGCATCATGCGATCCGGCAAATACAGCGAGATTTGCGGGAAGATGACGAACAGCGCCAGCACGATGATGAACAGGATGATGAATGGAAATACGCCTCGCACGACCGCCCCCAGCTTTTCCTTGGCGATGCCGCTGACCACGAACAGATTCAGCCCTACGGGCGGCGTGATCATGGCCAACTCCATGTTGACCGTCATGACGATGGCAAAATGAATCAGATCAATGCCGAGATGCTTCAGGATCGGCAGCAGGATCGGCAGCGTGATCAGAATGATCGAAACGGCTTCGAGGAATGTTCCCATCACGAAAAACAGCAAATTGACGATGATGAAAAATACCCATTTGTTCATGTCGCTTTCGGCGATCCATGCTCCGACCGCTTGCGGAACCTGGGCGTTGGTCAGGTACAGGCCGAACAGGCTGGCTGCGCCGATGATCAGAAAAATCATGGAGGTGATGTTGATCGACTCCACCAGGATGGGGCGGATATCCTTCCATTTCAGCTCCCGATAAACGAAGACGGATATGATCAGCGCATAAACGACCGCGATAACAGCCGATTCCGTAGGCGTTGCCGCGCCGGTATAGATGCTGCCAAGGATAAGAATCGGCAGGAACGCTCCCCAAACCGCCTTCAACGAGGCCTTCATCCGTACGCCCATGGACGATTTTTGATCGCGCCCGTAACCGTATTTGCGCGCATAATAGATGGCTGAGCCCACCAGAACGCTCCCCAGCATCAGGCCGGGCAGGATGCCGGCCATGAACAGCTTGCCGATCGACACCTCAGAGGTGATTCCGTAGATGATGAGAGGAATGCTGGGGGGAATCAGGATGCCAAGCGTACCGGACGCGGCCACCAGACCCATGGCGTACTTCTTGTCGTAGCCTGCGCTGACCATGGCCGGGATCATGATCGAGCCGATCGCCGCCGCAGTGGCCGGGCTGGAGCCTGATATGGCGGCAAACAGCATGGACGACAAAATTGTCACGATCGACAAACCGCCGGGAATGTGCCCGATCCATTTGCGGAGCGCTTCGATCAGATATTTTGAAATGCCGCCTCTCGCCAGCATGACTCCTGCCAGCACGAAGCCGGGAATGGCCATGAGCGGGAAAGAATCCAGAGCGGTGAAAATCCGCTGCGGCACCATATTCATATTAAAGTTCGTCTGGAACAGCACGACGACTGTCGAAAGAGCAAGGGCAATGGCGATGGGCACCCGCAAAATCATCAAAACGAGAAAAATGCTAAAAAGCAGAACGGTCAGCATGAACATCCCCCTTGCCCTTCACATGATGCACGAACCGTTCGATGAAGCGAAGCAAAAAAAGAATTCCCGAAATGGGAAGGATCAAGTACACGATCCACATCGGAATGCCGACATCCATTGATACCATGCCGGAGGTATACCTTTTGGCGACGAGCAGATAACCGTAATAGGCATAAAATACGCTGAACAAGATGCCGACAAAATTGGCGAACAGATCGACCCAGCGTTTGGCTGAAGCGGGAAGCTTGTCGTACAGCATATCGATTTGGATGTGATGGTCGTTTCTCAGCGCAACTGAAATTCCCAGCAGCGCTCCCCAGATGACCAGATAGCTGGATACTTCCTCGACCCATGCTTTGGGGGAATTGAACACATACCGCATCAGCACGCCGTAAAAGATCAGGGCGATACCTGCGGAGAAGAATGTGCCTGCTGAAATGTCCTCGAGCAATGCCCAGGCTTTTTTCCATGCTTTCATTCCGAACCCTCCTTTAGAAAAAATGGGCACTATGAGTATAGTGCCCAGTCGGTCGGCAAAACATATGAACCGGATCGATCATCGATCGGATTAAAGCAAGCTCAGACCGCGTTTACTTCAAGTTTTTGATGGCGTCGATCAATTCAGGCGTAATAACATTGCTGAATTCGCTGTAAACCGGCTCCATCAATTTTTCGAATTGGGCTTTGTCCGCATCGCTCAGCTCATAAATTTCCAATTTTCCGGCTTGCTTTAGTTTGTCGTAGCTGGTCTGGTTTTCCGCGGCAGCCATTTGCAGTTCATAGTCGGTTGCTTCCTTCAACGCTTCTTCCACTTTTGCGCGAATGTCGGCAGGCATGCTTTCCCAGAACGGTTTGTTCACGAAAATGGCATAGTCGAGACGTCCATGGTTGCTGACGGTCATGTATTTTTGCACTTCCTGATACTTTTGCGTGTCAATGTTGTTGAAGGTGTTCTCCGTGCCGTCTACCGTGCCTTGCTGAAGAGCGGCATAAGTCTCACCGAAGGGAATGGTGGCGGAACCGGCCCCCAGAGATTTGAACTGGGATTCCAGCACCTTGCCGGCTTGCACCCTGAATTTCAAGCCTTTGAAATCCTCGGGCGTTTTCAGCGGATGCTTGCTGTTGACAAATTGCTTGAAGCCGTTTTCCCAGAACGCCAATCCCAAAATATCGTTGTCCTGCAGGGCTTGTCCGTTCAACAGGCTTTTTGCGGCGTCGCTGTCAAAGAATTTTTTCGCATGCTCCTCGTCCTTGAACAGGAACGGCATATCTACATACTGCCAGCGTGGGTCAAGCTTAACCATCTTGGTTACCGACGGAGCGATCATTTGCACGTTTCCGGCAACAAGCGCATCCAGCTCATCCTTGTCCCCATACAGCTGGGACGACGGGTAAACCTCGACCTTCACCTTATTGTCGGTTTTCTGCGCAACCAGTTCGGCGAATTTGTCGGCAGCCTTGCCTTTGACGCTGTCAGGCGCGACTACGTGGGAAAATTTGATGACGATTTGCTCTTTCTTTTGGTCTCCTTGTCCGGCTGCCTGATCACCGGCTTGCGGCCCTGCTTGTTTGTCTGTTGCGCCTCCGCAAGCGGCAAGGGACAGCGCCATGACGCCGGCCAAAACCACTGAAGCCAGTTTCTTTTTCATAATTTTTAACTCCCCTTTTTCATGTTGTTGATGCAGCGATGAAAACGTTTTACGCTGGTACTTAGTTTAGAGCCGATAGGGTGACTGTACAAGAATTTGGTCATATTTATCTTTTTGTTTATTTTGGTCTTTCCATTGTTTGCATATGCACGCAAAAAGGGCAGCCCCTGCTATGGGGCAGCCCTTTCAACGGCGCGCTCAATCCGCCGATTCGATATATTTTTTGCGCAGAGACTGGATCCGGCTCGTGAGCGGCTCTCCGATGATCGGCGCAAATTGCCGGTAAACCGGCTCCAATGCTTTAATCCACTGCTCCCGTTCGGCGGCGTCGAGCTCGTCGATCTTGATATCCGAGCTGTGCCGGATCAGCTCAAGCTGCTCCTGGTTCATTTTGACAGCTTGGTCGTTCATCCAGGCGGTCGTTTCCTCCATCGCTTGGCGGATGATGCGCTGCGCTTGCTTCGGCAAGCCTTCCCAGAACGGTTTGTTGATAATGACGACGTAGCCGAGATACCCATGATTGCTGAGCGTCATATAGTTTTGCGTTTGGTACAGCCGCTTGGTGTAAATGTTAGAGATTGTGTTCTCCTGACCGTCTACCGTGCCCGTCAGCAGGCTGCGGTAGACCTCGTTGAAGGCCAAAGGGGTTGAACGGGCCCCCAACAAGCGGAATTGGGCGGCAATCACTTCACTGGGCATGATTCGAAAATTAAGCTGCTTGAAATCCTCCGGAGAAATCAGCGGATTGCGGTTGTTGGTCATCTGTTTGAAGCCGTTGCTCCAGAAAGCCAGGCCTTTCATGTTCCGGCTCTCCAGCGTGCGGAACAATTCGGCCCCGATTTCCCCGTTGAACGCTTCCTCCACGGCCTTCTGATTGGGAAAGGCGTACGGCAGATCCATCGCCAGCCATTGCGGGATGAGTAAAGACAAGTTCGAGAAGGCGGGTGCGATCATCTGAATATCGCCGTTCCGCAGCGCGTCGATACCCTGGCTTTCCGAGTACAGCATGCCGTTGGGAAAAACCTGGACTTCGATTTGCCCGCCGGATTTTTCCTTGACGATCGAAGCGAATTTGAGCGCGGCCAGCCCTTTGGG
Source organism: Ferviditalea candida (assembly GCF_035282765.1). Classification (GTDB taxonomy): domain Bacteria; phylum Bacillota; class Bacilli; order Paenibacillales; family KCTC-25726; genus Ferviditalea; species Ferviditalea candida. The sequence goes on from NZ_JAYJLD010000005.1 coordinate 85,402, forward strand.
CGTATTTTCCGCAACCACGTGGCTGAATTTAATAATGATCTGTTGGTTGAGTCCTTCCTGTTCGGCATCGTACGGAATATTTTCGGCGAACAGGTTTTCCCTGAAACCGACGAGAACGGCCGTAATTAAACCGATGATGACAAACAGGGAGATGGTCAGAAATGATTTCATGTCTAGGCTCCTGTCGAAATCGATAGACGGCGGGGAGATTGCAAATTCAGATTTTCGCCGTTTATCTGTATAATGTTTCTGAACAAACCCTATCTTATCAAAACCGGCTTAACGGGGAAAGTGGACACCATGAACTTGAAAAAATTGAAAATCCAAGGGAAAATCACGCTGCTGTCGTTCGGCATCGTCCTGTTTTCGTTGGTGATGGGCGGCATCATTCTGATGGGCAATATGAATCGGCTGCATGAAAATGAGCTCGGACAGCGGCTCATGATCACGGCACGTACGCTTGCCGAGCTGCCTGAAGTGCGGGACAGCCTGGAAAAACCGGATCCGCGACAAAGGAAGGCGATCAACGATATCGCGGACAAGCTGCGGGTGATCAACGAGGTTTCTTATCTCGTCGTTATGGATATGAACCGGATTCGGCTCTCGCATCCGATCAGGCAAAGGATCGGTCAAACGTTGGAAGGCAAGGATGCCGATCCGGCGTTTGCGGAGCACACGTATCTTTCCAAGGTCAAAGGGGAGATGGGCCCGGCGCTTCGCGCCTATGTGCCGATTATGAACGAGAAGAATATTCAGGTGGGCGTAGTCATGGCTGGAGGGGTTCTTCCCGGTATCGGCACGGTCATCCGGGAGATGTGGGGATACGCTTTTATCGCGCTGCTGCTGCTGTTTTTCGGCGTATGGGGTTCATGGCTTCTGGCCAGGCACATCAAACGGCAGATGTTCGAGCTGGAGCCTCAGGAAATCGCCAGAATCCTCGTGGAGCGAACCGCTGCTTTCCATGCCATTCAGGAAGGTGTGGTGGCGATCGACAAAGAGGAGAGGATTACCATCTTGAATGATAAGGCCAGACAAATTTTTGGCATCCAAGAGAACGTAACGGGACGGAGAATCGGCGATGTGATTCCCGATACCCGCCTGCCGGAGGTCCTCGAGAAGAATGGGCCTTTATTGAACCAGGAGCTGGTTGTAGGCAATATGCTGTTGTTGTCCAGCCGTATCCCGATTAAAGTGAATCAGGAAACGGTCGGCGCCGTGGCGATTTTCCGCGACCGTACGGAAGCGGCGCGGATGGCGGAAGAATTGACGGGAGTCAAAGCGTTTGTGGATGCGCTTCGCGTCCAGAACCACGAGCATCTGAACAAGCTGCACACGATCGCCGGCCTGCTCCAGCTGGATCAGACGGAAAAAGCTTTGGATTATTTGCTTCAGGTCACGGAGCAGCAGCGGGAGCTGACGGGATTTCTGACGGACCACATCCGCAATGAAAGCCTTTCCGGCCTGTTGTTGAGTAAAGTGGCCCGCGGGAAGGAGCTCGGGATTCGGGTGGTGATCGATAAAAGGAGCCATCTGGAACGCTTCCCGGAGCGGCTGGATCACCACGATTTCGTAATCGTTTTGGGCAATCTGATCGAGAATGCGTTTGACGCGCTTCAGGCCGTTCAAGACCGCAACGGCAAGGAAGTGCTGGTGAGCATCGAGCAGGATGAGGAAATACTGTCCATTCTTGTGGAGGATAACGGGTGCGGCATGGATGAAGAAACGCAGCGCCGGATTTTCGACAAAGGCTTCTCCACGAAACAGAAGGATACCCGCGGCATCGGCCTGTACCTGGTCGGCAAAGTGATCGAGAAGGGCAGGGGCCGGTTCGAATGTGATTCCAAGCCGGGAGAAGGGACAAGCATCGTTCTGACGTTTCCGATGAAGGGAGGGGGATGGGATGGCAAGCAGCCGCATTCGGGTGGTCCTGGTAGAGGATGATCCGATGGTCCAGGAAGTGAACCGCATGTTTATCGAACGGGTGGACGGCTATGAAATCGTCGGAACGGCCTCCGACGGTGTGGAGGGCATGCAGTTAATTCGCCGGCTTCAGCCGGATCTGGTTTTTCTGGATATTTACATGCCGGTTCAGGACGGGTTGGAAACCCTCAACCAGATTCGCCGTGAACAGCTGAATACCGATGTGATCATGATTACTGCGGCCAAAGATGTATCCACCGTGCAAGGATTGCTGCGCCTGGGCGTGTTCGATTACATCATCAAGCCGTTCAAATTCGAGCGGGTCAAGCAATCGTTGGAAAACTACCGGGCGTTTCAATTCGGGATGGAAAAAGAGCAGCAAATTTCGCAGGATCGCCTGGATCACATTCTGCACAAGAGCGGGCCTGCGGCCTTGGAAGAAAGGAAGCCCGATACAGCTGAGCTGCCCAAGGGACTGAACGCTCTGACCTTAAAGCAGGTGCTCGGATTGATGGGGGAACGCCAGAAGCCCTTGTCCGCGGAAGAAGTTGCCGACGGGATCGGCGTGGCCCGGGTGACCGCCCGTCGTTACCTGGATTATCTTGAGAAAACGGGCAAGGTTTCGCTGGATATTCAGTACGGGGGCGTCGGGAGACCGGTTAACCGTTACAGGCTTGAATGATCAGGAATCGTAACGGCGCAAATACCGGGAAAGCGAGAAGGTGACGGCAAGAATCGGCAGCGAGCCGGCGACGACGCCGGGCCAGTGCCAATGTATCCAGAACGGGCTAAAAAAAAGTCATGCAAATTTGAATAAATTTTGAAATCGGGGGAAAGATGTGAAACAAATCACTGACTCACAGCGTATAAAAAAGTAAAATAAAAAATAACATTGAGAATGCTTTTCTTGAATATATTGTAAATTTAGGGACTGACATTCCATATGTGCGGATGAGATTCCATAGGCGGTCTTATAAACCATGTGAGAAAGGGGGAATGAATGATGATCTTGTACCAGTTGGTCAAATGGATGGAAGAACGCGCGAATATCGGCAGATCTTTGAAGGAAGCCAAAGGAAAAGGGGACGAGAAACAGCTTCTCCACAAAAAACGGCTGGTTGAAGCCAAAATGATCGAGACAAGCCGCTGGTTGGAACCGCGGGAAGTGCACAGAGAAATTGATAACTTGCTTCCGCTGGAAGCGTTGCCACTGGAACACGATATCCGTCACGATATCCTGAATCCTTGAACGAAACCCGCCATAGGCGGGTTATTTTGTGTTCGGCCCTGTTTATATGTAAAATGGACGTGGAGCGATCCTGCCGGTTTCCGGCGTTGTCTCTGAGTGTTACGATACTGAAAATAATGGGCTCCCGTGACTTTTTGGCGCGGCTCTGAAAATTGAGGTTGTTGATGGATGAAGGTTGTTGTCGCTGCGTTAAACGCGAAATACATTCATTCCGCTCTGGCGCTGCGTTATTTGAAAGCCTACAGCGGACGCGAGTTTGACATCGATATCGCGGAATATACGATTAAGGACCCGGTGATGAGCGTTGTCGCCGACCTGTATCGCCGCAAGCCGGATGTGCTGGGCTTTTCCTGCTACATCTGGAACATCGAAGAAACCATTCCGATCATCCGCATGCTCAAAAAAATCATGCCGGATCTGACGGTAGTGCTGGGCGGACCGGAAGTGTCCTACGATACGGAGGAGTGGATGCGCCGTATTCCCGAGGCGGATTTTATCGTGTCGGGAGAAGGGGAGGGGACGTTTGACCATCTCCTTCGGGAAATCCGCGGCAGTCGGAGGTTTCACATGGTGTTCGGAGCGGCCTATCGCAAAAACGGAGAGATTGTGATCAATCCGCCGAGGCCCAAGCTCGACCTGCCGGACATTCCTTCTCCGCACCGCTTCCCGGAGGATGTCCGGGAGCTGCCGAATCGGGTCGTTTACTTTGAAACGAGCCGGGGCTGTCCGTTCAGCTGCCAATTTTGCTTATCCAGCATTGAGGTGGGCGTCCGGTATTTTGACATCGAGCGGACGAAAGCCGATTTGCTTTATTTGATCGAGTCGGGCGCCAAGCTGATTAAATTTGTCGACCGTACGTTCAATATCAAGCGGGATTACGCCATGGAAATCTTCGATTTCCTGATTCAAAATCACCGCGGCTGCGTGTTTCAATTTGAGATTACCGCTGACATCATGCGGCCGGAGGTGCTTGATTTCTTGGCGGGGCGCGCGCCGGAAGGCATTTTCCGCTTTGAAATCGGAGTTCAGTCCACGAACGAGCTGACCAACGATCTGATCCGCAGGCGGCAAAATTTCGCCAAGCTGTCCCGCACGGTGACGAAAATCAAGGAGAGCGGCAAGATCGCACAGCATCTGGACCTGATCGCAGGGCTGCCGGAGGAGGATTATATGTCCTTCCGCAGGACGTTCAATGATGTGTTTGCTTTGCGTCCGGAGGAGCTGCAGCTCGGATTTCTGAAGATGCTTCGGGGGACGGGGCTGCGCAATGATGCGGAGCGATACGGATATATTTATATGGACCACTCGCCGTACGAGATTTTGGGCAACCATGTGCTGCCGTTTTCCGATGTGATGCGGATCAAGCGGGTGGAGGATATCCTGGAAAAATATTGGAATGCGCACCGGATGGATCATACGCTGAACTTTCTGATTGGGCATGAGTTCACATCGGCCTTTGATTTTTTTCAGGAGTTTGGGGACTATTGGGAAGAACGGGGCTGGCAAAAAATCGGCCATCAGCTGGAGGATTTGTTCGTGAGGCTTCACGCTTTCCTCAAGGATCGCGGAATCGGAAATTTAGATATGGCCGAAGGGTTGATGAAGCTGGACTATTTTATGCAGCATAAGTATAAGCCGCGGAAAATTTGGTGGGACTTCTCGATGGACAAACAGGAGCTCATCGCATTCATGCGGCGGATGGCCGAGCACCCTGAGGAGGTGTTCGACCCGCGCTTGTCCAAGCCCGCCGCTGCGGAGCCCGGTTCACGATTGCCGGAGCCTTCCGGCAAGCAGTCCGGCGGGTTCGCGGAACTGGGCTTGACTGAAAAAGAGCTGCACAAGCATGCGGTCATGGAACGGCTGCCGTTTAACCTGGAGAGCCTGCTTCAGGAAGGCGCGATGGATCGGAATACGGAAACGCTGCTGCTGATCTTTTATCCCCCGGATGCATCGTCCAAGGCGCGTCCTTTTACAATGGCATTGGATAAAACTCTGAAATGACCGGAAGCCCTTTTTATCTTTTTTCGATCGCAATCAGAAACGGAGGATCGTTCTTCTGGTTCAGGAAACCGTAGCGCAGCACTTGATAGGAGGCTTGGGAAAGGCGCGCTGCCCAATCCAGTACGGCCTCCGTTTCGCGTTTGCCGCCTTCGTGTCCGGAGTAGAGCACAATCGTAAGAATGCCTCCGTTTTTCAGCAATTGAAGGGCGGCCTGCAAAGCGGGAAGCGTCGATTCGGGGCGGGTGATGATCCCGTGGTTGTGTCCCGGGAGGTACCCCAGATTAAACATCACCGCGGCTATGCGGCCAAACAGGCCGTGAGGCAAAGTGTCGAGCATGAACTCATGGTTCTGCAGGTATAGATGAATGCGTTCCTCCCGATAAACGCCGGCTTGCTCCAGCTTTGCGCGGGTCTGCTCCAGCGCTTGCGGCTGAATGTCGAAACCGTACACGGTTCCCTCTGATCCAACCTGCTCTGTCAAAAACAGCATGTCGTTGCCGTTGCCCATCGTGGCGTCAATGACGGCATCGCCGGAAGCTGTCCGCTCTTTCACGAGGTGGTGCGCAAAGCTCAATATCGATAAAAACCCCATTGCAGCCTCCCAGTCAGTTCGCGGATTCCGCGAAAAACTTCCCCTGCCATGTATCGCGGTGCTTCAGCTCGTCATCGATGGCATTGAGGACTTCCCATTTTTTCAGGCTCCAGGTCGGTCCGATCAATAGGTCTCTCGGCGCATCGCCGGTCAGGCGATGAACGATCATCTCCGGCGGAAGCATCTCCAGCGTGTCCGCGACGAGCTTGACATATTCATCCTTTTCCAAAAATCGCAGCAATCCCGCTTCATACTGCTTGACCATCGGGGTCTTGCGCATCAGGTGCAGCAGGTGGACCTTGATCCCCTGAACGTCCATGCGGGCTACGGACCTCGCGGTTTCCAGCATCATGGCGTGCGTTTCCAGAGGAAGCCCGTAGATGATATGGGCGCAGATGCGAATGTTGCGCTTCCGAAGCTTTTCGACCGCCTCCAGATAGCACTGTGTATCGTGAGCCCGGTTGATCAGCTCGGAGGTCGATTCATGGACGGTTTGCAGTCCCATTTCGACCCATAGATACGTTCTTTCATTCAACTCGGCGAGATATTCAACGACCTCATCGGGCAGACAATCCGGCCGGGTGGCGATGGAGAGGCCGACGACGCCCGGCTGCTCCAGAATGACTTCGTAGAGATCCCGCAGCTCCTCCACCGGAGCATAGGTGTTGGTATACGCCTGAAAATACCCGATATATTTGGCGTTCGGCCATTTGAGGTGCTGGCGGTCGCGGATTTGATTGAACTGGGTGACCAGATCGTTTCTGCGGCTTCCGGCGAAATCTCCCGACCCGCGCGCGCTGCAGAAGGTGCAGCCCCCGACGGCGATCGTTCCGTCCCGGTTCGGGCATGTAAAACCGGCATCGAGCATGACCTTGAACACCTTCTCGCCAAATTGCTCCCGCATTTCGTAATTCCATGTATGAAACCGTTTGTCGCCCCACATCCGGGGCTTTGACGGAACGGATGCTTTCATTTCCGATTCTCCTTGCCTGAAGCTTTATTGAAAATCTCCAGCATCGAATATGGCTGTCAAGTAATTATTGTAGCGGAAAATGCAGCGGAATGCGAACGCAGGTCGGGTGATGCATCAATACGGAGCTGCAGCTTGAACAAGTTTCGGGCACCGAAAGTGATACGGATGGAACATGCGTATCAGCGGCAAACGGTATATAATGTTACAATAGCTTCATTCTTAACCTTGGGAGGCAGAAATGGTCGCATTCAGTTTGCTGGCAATTGTTGTCTTGATCTATTGGAGCGCGCACTTTTTTGTTTCGGTCCGCGGCTGGAGGTATGTCTATCCGCTGCCGGATGCCGGCGGCCATCCGGAAAGGCCTCCGTTGGTGTCGGTCATTGTGGCGGCCAAAGAAGAGGAGGACGCAATCACCGATACGGTCAAGCATTTGCTGGAGCAGGATTACGGGCGTCTGGAAATCATTGCCGTAAACGATCGGTCGACCGATGCCACCGGCGTCAAACTGGAGGCGCTGAAAAAATGGTCGGAAATCAAGAAAAACGTCCATACTCCGCTGCAGGTTGTCCATGTCACCTCGCTGCCGGCCGGCTGGCTGGGCAAAAACCATGCGATGTATCAGGGTTATCTTCAGGCTCGAGGCAAATATTTGCTGTTTACCGACGCGGACGTGATCTTTCAACCTGATACAATTCGCTCCGCAATCGAATATATGCAGAAAAAAGACGTCGAGCATCTGACACTTGCGCCGGCTATGACCGTCCCCGGCTTCTGGCTTGGGGCTTTCGTGAACTTTTTCCTGTTTTCGTTGTCGCTGATCGTCCCGCCTTGGAAGTCCAATATCGATAGCCAGCGCGAAAAGGGGATCGGCATCGGAGCATTCAACCTGATCAGCAGAAGAGCATACGAGGGTATCGGCACGCACAGCGCGTTCCCGATGCGTCCCGATGACGATTTGGAGCTGGGCTTGCTGGTGAAGCAGTTCGGCTTCAAGCAGCGATTTTTGTCCGGGATCCGCAAGCTTCGGGTTGAATGGTACCGTAGTTTGGGGGAGGCGTTCCGGGGGATGGAAAAAAATTTGTTTGCCGGATTCCGGTACAATCCATGGCTTGCCTTGGCTGGTATTCTCGGTCAGCTGGCGTTGTTTGTCTTTCCGTATGTCGGAATGCTGCTGTTCGGTGATTGGCGGAGCGCGTTGTTCCTGCTTTCCGTTATTCTGATGATGTCGCTCTATGTATTCGTATTAAAGAAATTCACGGTATACAAAGGGGCGGAAGTATTTGTGCTGCCGATCTCCTCGCTGATATTGGTGTATGTCTTGGCCCGTTCCGTCGTGCTGGCATACGTGCGCGGCGGAGTGTATTGGAGAGGAACGTTCTACCCGCTGAAGGAACTGAAGCGAATGTACGACAGCTAAAAAAACCAGTTGAAACCCGCAAATAATCATTGAAAAACCTTACATAATGTGTTATATTAGAGGTGAGCGAAAATTCAATAAATTTTTCTTCCAAGACATTCATTATTTTCTTATGGTATGGGCAGAATAAAGTCAACTTAATACCGTGGGGTGATGAAAATGAATTCGAACGTTTCCATTCCCAAGGGCGACGATAAAATCGTCGTTGAATTGACCGTGAAAGAAGCCATTGCCTTATCCGGGACTCGCTTTAATGAGGATCCCGGACTCGTATTCGAAGCGCGCAAAAAGCTGAAGCATTTTGTTGAAGACAAATTGGAAGTCGGTCGTTCCGGGAAAATGCATTAAATAAAAAGATGGTTCGAATGCGGCAGTTGCAGAATATTATTGAGCCGCTGCAGGCGCTCTATCGCGGGATTTTCCCGCGGGAGCGCCTTTTTTAACGCTTGGGCAAATAACGGGTTCGCTGTTCTGCAAAACGGCGGACCGATCAACCGCTTTACTTTCTCCGTCCGGTTGTGCACAATATACTGTGGGTTGTACGGATAATGACAGGAGGAAACGCAGTGAGGCTGAGAGGCAAAAAAATGACGGAGGAAATGCTTCAACGGCTGTCGGGTCTGATGGTTGACGAAGCGGAATCATATAAGGGGAGATGGGCCGAATGGTTTGGCAATAACCGTCCGATTCACGTAGAGCTTGGCATGGGCAAAGGGAAATTCATCAGCGAGATGAGCGTGCTTCATCCTGATGTGAATTTCATCGGCGTGGATATGTACGATACCTTGATTCACCGGGCGGTTGAAAAAGCATTCGTCGTATGGAAAGAAGCGCATGGCACCGCCCCGATGAATATAGCATTGGTCAGGATGAATATCGAGCACATCGAGAAGGTTTTCGCTGACAGTGAAGTCGAGCGGATTTATTTGAACTTCAGCGATCCTTGGCCCAAAAAGCGGCACGCCAAAAGAAGATTGACCCATCCCGAGTTCCTGAAAAAATACTTGCAGTTGCTCAACGAACGGGGGGAAATCCATTTCAAGACGGATTCGCGTCAGCTGTTTGAATTTTCACTGAACGCTTTCTCCGATATGGGACTCCGCATGCGGAACATTTCCCTTGATCTGCACGCCGAAGGGCCTGCTGCCAACAACGTTATGACGGAATATGAAAGCAAATTTTTTGATCAGGGCGTCAACATTCACCGCTGCGAGGTTATCGTCGGGGAACGAGCCCTGCAGGAGCATGTGCATAAGCTCAGGGAAATTCTTCGGAAATATTAATATCTGCTTGATATCGGCCTGATACAGCCTCAAAATAGGCTGCTGTCCGATTCACTCTAACACCGCTGATATCCCTGCTCCTGTGCAATCAGATCCAGATGAAGGGTAGCCATTTCTTCCAAATAAATGAGTGGGTAGGATTGAGGCTCCAGCACGTTTACCCCTTTTATGTATGTTTTGCAGCCGTCGCAAACATCAATGCGGTATTTGTTTTTTTCCTCTTCAACAAACAGGAAATCCAAATTTTTGTGATCCGTGCTGTGACAGTTGGCGCACATGACCCTCTGGAACATCCAATCGCAGCCGCAGGAACCGCAGCGCAGAAAGCGGAAATTTTCCGAATCGCGGTATTCCGACAGGATCGGATGGCTTCCGCACACCGGACAATATCCTTTTCCCCATTCTTCCAGGTCCGGACAACGGGTCCAGGCACGGCTGTAGCGGTCAAGCGTGGGCAATAAACTGTACTGGACCAAGACGGCAATCAAGGGAATATCCACATTGTACCGTTCCGATAATTCCCACAAGGGTTTGTCATGGTTGCGGAGGCTTTCCGCCAAAACAAGACGGATTTCCTGGTCTGTTACAGACTTTTTCAGCTTTTTCAAGGAGTGCTTTGCTTTTTCCAATCCCGACCAATCGATCAATTTCCGAAACAATGGAACGGCAAATGATAAATCCACTTGATCTTCCAAGCCATCAAGCAAGTAATCTCCATTACGCCACTTCGCTTTTATTTCATCTTCGGACAACGGGAAAGGTGTAAAGTTGGGCGTATACATGATCATTTCCTTCATTAAATCCTGGTGGATGTCGGCCATTGATTTTATCGTTTTATTTTTGTCCTTTAGCCTTTTCCACCGGCTTTCGATTGTTGCAAGCATTTCCATGTCCGTTCCCCCCTTTTTTGAAAGAGCAAGTGGTGAGAGGAACCTCACCACTAAGGGCTCGCGATGAAATTAGTTCCACTTTTGGCGGGAAAGTAACCTTACTGAAGCCGCCGTTTACAGATGCTGTGCGCCGATGACCAATACATATCTCAAGGCCAATCCGCCGGCAAGGATAAGAATGTTTGAAAGTATCAATCTTTGTCTATCTCCCATAAGGGAGGGTTTGTACCTGAAAATAAGAGGCAGAATCAATCCCGCAAGCACAACGCCGCCAAACAGAAGAATGGAATTGCTGCCCGTCACCAGAATTTCCGCCAGCGGTCCAAGGCTGATGATAAATAGTACAATGAGAATCAATTCGATCACCATGACAATGGTATCCGCTTTTTCCAACTTATGAATGTAATCTTTTGCCTCTTGCGCTTTTTTGGATTTCATCAAAACGATCGCGGCAAGACCCGTCGATATGCCTGAAGCCAGAAAGAGTACGGGAATAAGGCTGGTTGCCGACCATACAGGCCATTGCGTTGCCGTAAGAAGAATTCCGGTGTATGTTCCAATGTATCCGGCTGCCAATATCCCGATAGGCAGGTATATATTTCTGCCCGGGCCTTCATGGAGATTGATCAGCAAACGGATCAAAGGATTTTTCGCTGCAAGGTTTTTCATTCTGATTACCGCATAAATAAAAGAGAGGGCGGAGATGGCGCTGAATAACAGGATTGCCCATGAACCCAAGGACATCACGGAAACAGGCTTGAACATCAGCACTCCGTCGCGGGGATTGAACATCATATGGAAAAACCTGATAAATTTATCCGGAACGTGAAGATCCAGAATTAACATCAGCCCGCTGACAATCATCAGAGGCATGCCCAGCAGATAGCCGGATATTGAATAATCGCGCTCGGCCCGGCTTCCCAACAGTTGACCAAAGGCTGCAAAAATATAGGAGCCAATCGCTATTCCTGCGGCAAAGAAGTAGATCATTATTGCCCAGTGCCAACCGGGAGCGCTCAGTTCATGCGGATAAGGATACATGGTCAATCCACCCCCTTATCGATTTTTGATTGTTTTTCCTGCGCTATTTGTTCCATTCGTCTTGCTCTGAACGTAAGCAGTCCGACCAATCCCATCCCAATCAATCCCAGCACGCTTGAGAAATAGGCGCCGCCCGATTTTTTGCTCGGGAGCTGCGGGTTGGATGGAAGTCCGTAAACTTCAGGCTTGTCAAGCAGCAGGTAAAAAGCATTCAAACCGCCGAGCACTTTCTCGTCTCCGTAAATACTCGCTTGGGTTACGCCATTTTGTTTTAATCGGTTAACTCTGCCATTTGCCATCGAACGCAAATCGCTTAGATTGCCAAATTGGATGGAATCGGTAGGACAGGACTGGGCGCAGGCCGGCTGCTGTCCATTTTGCAGCCTGTCATAGCAGAATGTGCATTTTTGCGCCGTTCCTTTTACATCATCGATCCCAATCACGCCAAACGGACAACCGGATACACAATAGCCGCAGCCGATACAAATATCATGATCGATATAAACCGTATCAAATTCGGTGCGGATGATCGCATTGGTCGGGCAAACTTCCATGCATCCCGCCTGTTGGCAGTGTTTGCAGGAATCCGCCAGGAACAGCCAGCGCTGCTCCTGGCGGTTATCTGAAAATTGTTCCACAAATTTAACGTGACGCCAGTTAACGGATCCCAAATGGCCCGTATTGTCATAACTGTTTCCCGTAAAGCCGATATGCTCCGCCATCGGCAGTTCATTCCACTCCTTGCAGGCTACCTGGCATGCCTTGCATCCCGTGCAAACCGACGTATCGACAAACATGGCTTTTCTATCCGCCATCTAGAGCACCCCCTGACCGATCCGGCCTTTGCGCACATTGCAGGTAAAGGCCTTGGATTCATGAATGCGAACATTGGGATCGCCGACAATGGCCGTCAGTTCGTTGGACGCAGAACCTTTTGCAATACCGGCATATCCCCAGTGAATCGGCATTCCCACCTGGTGAACCGTTTTTCCATCGATTTTGAAGGGGCGCATCCGCTTCGTCACGAGCGCTTTGGCTTCGGCCATACCGCGGGCTGTTTCGATCGTGACCCAATCCCCGTTGCGAATGTCCAGTTGCTTGGCCAATTCAGGACTGATTTCCAGGAATACCTCCGGCATGATTTCCGCCAACCAGGGCAGCCAGCGGGTCATGGGTCCGCTCAAGTGGTGCTCTGTGACACGGTATGTGGTAATGACATAGGGAAATTTCTCATTATTGACCCCATGCAGTTGATTGTGCGCAAGATCCTTATAATACACCGTTGCGGGGTTATGCGGATACTTGGGATACAATTTATTGGCAATCGGTGTATCGACCGGTTCGTAATGGGCGGGAAGGGGGCCATCGGCCAGCACGCCGAACAACTGAATCCGTCCTTCCGGCAGCATGATGAACGGATCGGAACCCGAATGCGCATCCAAACCTATTCCGTCGACTTTCGCCGGCGTATTCGGCGCCTTGGTCGCGGCAAAATCGGGAACATCCAGACCGGTCCATTTTTTTTGCAGCGCGTCCCACCATACGTATTTCTTCCGCTCGGACCATGGACTGCCATCCGGTGCCGCCGCTGCGCGGTTATACAAAATATGACGGTTGGCAGGCCAGCTAAAGCCCCAATTGAGGCTGACATAGTCGTCCCCTTTTCGGGAGGCCGCGCGGTTGGTCTTCTCATCCGGGAAAATGCCGGTGTAGATCCAGGCGCCGGATGCCGTAGAGCCGTCGTCTTTGAGATCGACAAAGCTTTTCACATGCTTGCCGGTTGCTGTTTCGTAACCGTTGATTTCCTTGAGAATCTTGTGGTCATCCGGCTCGGGAACTTTGAATCCGGTATTGCTTTCAGGCTCATAATCCCAAGTTAAATTTTGGATCGCCCAGTTGCGCTTGTCGGTGCTCGATTTGTAAAGAGCCTTTAATTTTTTGCCCAATTCGTAGGTGAACCAAAGATCGGACCGGCAGTCCCCGGGCGGATCGGCGGCTTTTTCCTTCCACTGCGCCATCCGGCTCGTATTCGTAAAGCTTCCTCCGGTTTCGGCAAATACGGCGGTGGGGAAGAAGAAGATTTCCGTCTTGATGTCCTTGGGACTCACTTTTCCGTTTACCACTTCGGGAGCGGCGGACCAGAAAGTGGCCGTTTCGGTCAGGAAGGGATCGCGGATGACCATCCAATCCAATTTGGCCATGGCTTCCCGGTGAAAGCTGGCGTTTTGGCCTCCTGCGGCGGGATTTTGGCCCATCACGAAAAATCCTTTTATATTGCCCTGATACATCTTCTGGAACATCCCGTAATGCGAGTGATCGCCGATCAGTTTAGGCAGAAAATCATATCCGTAATCGTTGGCTTCTGTAGCCGCATCGCCAAACCATGCTTTCAGCAGGCTGACCATATATTTGGGATAGTTGACCCACCAGCCGGTTGGTTTGGATTCGCTTAACAGATAATTTTCCAGCGTATCGTGCTTTTTACTGGCCGCAGGCATGTTTAAATAACCGGGGAGAGAATTATAAAGCGTGGGCAGATCCGTCGCGCCCTGCACGTTGGCGTGGCCGCGAAGCGCCATGATGCCTCCCCCGGGGCGTCCCATATTTCCCAGCAGCGACTGGAGAATGCCGGCGCAGCGGATATTTTGCGTGCCCAATGTGTGCTGGGTCCATCCCATGGCATAACAGAATGCGGAAGTGCGGTCTTTCCCCGAGTTTTTGGCGAGAGTTTCCGCGACCATGACAAACTGGTCTTTTGGCGTGCCGCAGACTTCCTCAACCAGCTCGGGAGTGTATCTGGAGTAATGGCGTTTTAAAACCTGAAATACCGAGCGCGGATGCTGCAGGGTTTCATCCCGTTTGGGACGGCCTACGATTTTTTGCCGGGCGATGCGATCCGTCAATGTCTTCGGCTCACCTTCGGGATGAACGGGTTCTTCCCGTTCATAGTCCCACGACGACGTGTCATATGACTGCTTATCCGGGTTATAGCCTGAGAACAGCCCCTCCAGGTCTTCCGTGTCTTTAAATTCTTCTTTAAGAATAAAAGAGGCATTCGTATAGTTGAGGACATACTCTTTAAAATATTTCTCATGCTGGATCATGTAATTGATCAGAGCGCCCAAAAAAACGATATCCGTTCCCGACCGCATGGGAACATAGTCGGTTGCCAGCGCCGAACTGCGCGTAAAGCGGGGATCGATGCTGATCACTCTGGCCCCTTTGTCCTTGGCGCGGAGCACCCACCGGAATCCTACAGGGTGATTCTCCGCAAAATTGGATCCCATAATGACAATGCAATCACTTTCCGCCAAGTCCCTTGGCGTTGTCGTAGCGCCGCCACGACCGAATGAAGTACCTAGACCAGGTACTGTGGAGCTGTGTCATATACGAGCCTGGTTTTCCAGATTAACGACACCCAAGGAACGCATAAGCTTGAGGTGCATGTAATTCCATTCGTTTTCCATCGTGGATCCGCCCAATGAAGCGATGGCCGGATTGACATTGACGAGCTTGCCGTCCATTTCTTCAATAAAATACTTGTCTCTCGTTTCCTTGACTTTCTCGGCGACGCGGTCCATGGCCCAATCCAGCGGCTTTTCTTCCCATTTGTCGCTGTATGGGGCGCGATACAATACTTTGGTTTGCCGCTGATCATTGTTGACCAACTGGAAAGCGGCCGCTCCCTTGGGACACAGCGAACCCAAATTGACCGGACTGTCCGGATTTCCTTCAATATTGACGACTTTTCCTCCGGATTCCGTAATGATCATCCCGCAGCCGATTGCGCAATAGGGACAAACGCTGGGAACCTGCTTGCCTTTTTTGACCTGCAATTTGATTTTTGTCACTTGCGCATGTACCGGCTTCAAATTCACGCCGGCAAGCGACGCTGCCGTTAATCCCGCAACGGCAACCCCCGATTTTTTCAAGAAGTCACGACGTGTAAGCAATTGAGTTTACCTCCTTGTGCGAAGATTGAAAGCCTTTTCAAAAAATGACGTCGATAACCACAAGATGAGCGATTCAGCTCCTTTCTCCATATTTCATATTCCAACGACCCACGCAAAGCATGATTCCAGGCATCAGGGCAATAAGTCGATTGCGTTGTGGTCGGAAGGGCAAACTGAAGGCTGTTTGTTATGTATAAATAGACGGGATTTTTCGTCATCGATGATCCTGTTGCAGGAAGTGTAGACGGTTGCCATCTGTCCCCGGATATAACCGACGATTTCAACCTGAAGAAATTGCGCCAACTCGATTGCCTGACAGGTCGCGGCGGTTCGCGAGGCGATGATGCCGATACCGAACCTTGCCGCTTTTGACAGCATTTCATAGGAAATTCGACCGGTTGTCATGAGTATCAGATTTTGCGGCGGCAGCCCATTTCTGACGGCGTATCCGATCACTTTATCCACGGCATTGTGGCGTCCGATATCTTCCCTGACGATCATCCCGCCATCCAAATCGATCAAGCAAGCTCCATGCATGCCGCCTGTCTGATGATACAAAGGAGTGAGTTTTGAAAACTCGCGCATTTTTTGCTGCAGATAACCTAAAGTAGCAGACCGGCCAAACGCGACTTTTTTTATCTTTTTGACATCGGATATGGATTGAAACGTTACCCCCTTGCCGCATCCGGCCGTCAGGTGCCTGCGCCTCTTAAGGATGGAGCCGGCATTGCCGCGGACCAGGTCGACCCAAATTTTGCCGCGGAAATCAAAATCATCGATCAACAATGTTTTCAAATCGCTGGGCGAATCGATAATGCCTTCCGTAAACAAATATCCCGTTGCCCAATCCTCCCAATCCACCCGGCTTAATTGAATGGTTAGCAGCTCTTGCTCATTCAAATAGAGGGTAACAGGGTATTCGTCGGGGCATGATTTGCTCATCCTTTTATTCCCCCGTTCGATTATTATCCTGCCGGCTGTTTAAACGGCGATTCATTTATAAAACTTGTATAGTATTTGGGAATGTCTGTGTGTTATAATCATGATAATCAGAAACATCTAAAAAGTAAATCCCTTTTATTGATGACCTGTAAATTGCACAAAACATTTTTCCGTTATCAATGTGGGGCTGGCTGGGGTACTGGTGTCCCTCTAGGTCTTCAAAACCTTTTGGGAGGCGCTTGCCGTCTCTGGTGGGTTCGATTCCCACACAGTCTCGCCAAAAATCAAAATGCAATGCTGCTAATGGCTGCGGCCAACAGGTCGATTTCTTCGTGCAATACGGTGCGAAAATCAATGCGCACATGGTTTTGGACAACGCGAACAATCACGGGGGGTGAACCGTGACGCAGTTTTTTCTCCACCCGATGCGCGGGTTGGCCATGAAAGGCAAGGGCAACCGACTTCGTCGGAAGGGTGACCCCCGGCAGCGATCCCCCGCCGACGGCCGATACGTCGTCTACAATCTCCGCCGAAATGCCTGTCGCGGAGGCAAGCCGGGCCATGAACCGGTTGGCTTTCCACTCTATTTCCCGAACCGGAATCAGGATATCTCTGAGCGTGGGAATTTCTTTGGCCGCTTGATCGGGGAGCAAATACAGGCGCAGCGTCGCATCCAATCCGGCCAATGTCATTTTATCGACCCTCAGCACCCGGGCCAGCTGGCTTTTTTTTAATTCTGCGATCCATTTCCGCTTTCCGGCGATAATTCCGGCCTGCGGTCCGCCAAGCAGCTTATCGCCGCTGAATGAAACAAGGTCCACCCCCGAAGCGATAACTTCGCGCACCAAAGGCTCGCTGCCGATGCCGTGCGCCTGCAGATCATACAGCGCTCCGCTGCCCAAATCCTCGTATACGGGAATCCGATATTTCGCTCCGAGCTTGACGAGTTCCCGCAAAGACACGGAATCGGTAAATCCGACCGTATGAAAATTGCTCGTATGCACTTTCATCAACAAAGCGGTATCATTGTCGATTGCCCGTTCATAATCGTACAGATGGGTTTTGTTGGTCGTTCCGACCTCAACCAATCGGGCCCCGCTTTCCGTCATGATTTCCGAAACCCGAAAGGAACCTCCGATCTCCACAAGCTGACCTCTGGATACGATAACCCGTTTGGCGCCGGCCACCACACGCAGAATCAAATATACGGCTGCGGCGTTATTGTTCACCACCACGGCCGCTTCGGCGCCGGTAAGCCGGCAGATCAACTCCTCGATGTGGCTGTGTCGCGATCCGCGTTCCCCCTGCGCAATATTGTATTCCAGATTGGAATAGCAGGCGGCTGTTTCAACAATCTGTTCCATCGCGCTTTTGGCCAGTACGGCCCGCCCCAGGTTCGTATGCAGCACAACGCCCGTCCCGTTGATCACCCGTCGCAGGCGAGGAGAAAGAAGCGCCGTCATTTTATCCTGAAGCTCCTCGCTCAACCGCTCCGAAGTTTGCTGCGCACTGCCGATTTCCACCGTGCCGCGCAAAATTCCTTCACGCCATTCGTCAATCAATTCCTGGGCCAATGTGACTGTCAATTCGTAGGGGATGCCTGCATTTTCGGCAAAGGACCGGACTTGCGGATGGTTGACCAATTTGTGCACCGCCGGCAAAGCGCGAAACATCGGCTGCAGCGCGCCGCTCATTTTTTTCAATTGCGCCCCCCCCAAAAATTCATTCGTTTTTCAACCATACCCGCTGCTCCCCGACTCTTTTCGTGAACCGCAGCTGATCGAGCAATTCCAAATATAAAACAAGGTTTTTCCGCGTGGTATCCAATATGGCTTTTGCCTCTTGAACGGTAAAGGGCTGTCCGTTTGTAAAACGATATAATGCGTCTAATTGCTTATCATGCGTTCGATGGTGGATCAGCTGCTTGTCGTCAAGCGTGTAAGCCCTTTCGGTTTGCAATAAATGGCGCCTTGCCTCTTGCAGAAGGTATTCCGGAACCTTCTCCCCGGAAAAATACTCGTCGAATGGTTTGACCTTCAGCCCATCCGCTTCCATCCGTTGCACCGCCCTTTCGAACTGTTGTTCCCACTGCCGTGGGAAATGGGGTTCAAATGAGGCGAGCGAAATAAACTGCTTTTCCCTCTTTAATCCGCCGCAGCCAACCTCCCGTTCGACAACAGCCTCAATCAACAAGACGGGTACGCCTTTAAGCGCTTGCGCGCATTCGGCTTTATTCATGCCCGAGCGGAGCGGATAGGATTCGTGATATTTCTGTAAAATTCTGTGGATTTCCTGCCTGACTTTTTCGTAAGCCTTTGAAGAAGTGAATACGTCGGACTCCACAGTGATGACCTGAAGGTTTTGGAGCAAGCGGGACAAGGTTTCCTCCAAGGTTTCCGGATCAAAGGAAGCGGTTTGCAGCAGTTCGTTTTTGGATAACAAATAGCGCTCGTTCAAAGCGTCGAGCAGCCGGTCATCCTGGCTTCCGCGCCGTTTTCTCTCCAGCTTGCGGATCGTTTCCTCGCCAAATCGAAGCTTTTTGCTGAACGGATCGATGATCCATCCTCCGCCGATTGTTTCGACGGGAGAAGGACGGCGCAGCACGATTCGGTCTCCGCGTCTGGCAACCACCGGATCCTCCAGACGAATTTGGCAGAGGACCTCTTCGTCTCCGTTTAATTCCTTGCGGTCCAACAGCACAATTTTGCCCATGACCTCGGATGTGCCGCAATAAAATTTGACAGGCGCGCGCTGTTTTACAGGGTATTTCAAATCCTTGACCGTTTGCAGTGAAACCTCGATTGCTTTGCTGAGAGAATAATGGTCGGATGAGACAAGAACGTCGCCGCGTTTTACCGCTTCTTTCACCGCGCCGCCCAAATTGATCGCAACCCGCTGTCCGGCGATGGCCATATCCTTTTCCCGATTGTGCACCTGCAGTTGCCTTGCCTTGACCGTAATTTGATGCGGAAGCAGCAGCAACGGGTCGCCCTTTTTAATGGTGCCTTCATAGATCGTGCCGCGGACAATTGTGCCCTGTCCCTGAATTGTGAACACCTGATCGATGGGCAAGCGAAATGCCCCTTTGGCTTCCCGCTGTTGAATATTGCGCAAATTCCGCGCGATTGCCGATTTCAGCTCTTCCAGCCCGTTGCCCGAAATGCTGTCCACCAGCACGACATCGGCATTTTCAAATATCGTGCGGTTAACCGCGGATCGAATGTCATCCCGGATCAATTCAATGAAATCCTGATCAACACGGTCGATTTTTGTCACGGCGATAATGCCGTGTTCGAGCCCCAAAAAGGACAAAATTTCCAAATGCTCTTTCGTTTGCGGCATGACCCCTTCATCAGCGGCAATCACCAGGATGACCAAATCGATGCCGGCCACTCCGGCAATCATTTGACGAATGAATTTTTCGTGTCCCGGAACGTCGACGATGGTCGTCTCGTATTCTCCCAAAAGAAACGAGGCATACCCCAATTCTATCGAAATTTTTCGCTCGATTTCTTCTTTCAAGCGGTCCGTGTCGATGTTGGTCAATGCCTTCGTCAAGGTGGTTTTTCCATGATCGATATGACCGGACATTCCGATGGTATAAAAGCGAGGATTCATCAGACCACCCTTTGCAGGAAGGATGTTTGGAGGTTTAAGCAGTGAAGCGCCGTTTTGTTGTCACTAGAATACAGCACAACTTTACACCAGTCAAACACGAAATTAGCAAATGAACCAAAATGAACAAATTAACAAAATAATTCATTCTTGTATTATAATTCTTATGGTAATATAAATATAATTGGGAACTATACACGAGGAGCGCTAACAATGAATACGAAATGGAATGAAAAGATGGAGAGAACCGTCATTAAGCTGGAGAATTACGGCAACAGCATCGCTTTGTATATTTTGCTTATCAGTCTTATGGCAAGTATTTTGAGCCTGTCGCTGCCGACTTTTGATTGGTCTCCCAATCAGAAAGCATTTGGAGTTTTCGCTTTGTTTTTTATTGGTTTATCAGCATTGCATGGGGTCATGTGGTGGATATTAACCAGAGAGTTTTTAAAGCTTTCGCCAGAAATAAAAAGGTTTTTGTCATCGGCGATTCGTTTGGTCCGGCCGGTACATATGATGACGGGGATGCTTGGGTTGGGTTTGGTTCTTTTGCATGGACTTTCCTTTATTACCGGCAATGGCTTCGATTGGAACGGCGTCACAGCAACCGGAACGTTGGCTTTTGTCGCGCTTTTTCTGTTGGCGCTTGACGGAATCGGCCTGATGATGAGTCCATTTCTCAGCCGGGCCATTCACCGGTGGATTGCCGGAAGTTTTCTTGCGTTTCTTGTCGTTCATTTGTGGATCGTTCTCTAATCAACAGCAGCTTGAATTGCTTGTTGACATCGATTCTGGCAAGTGGTATATTAATTTGGTAATTCAAAAATTTATTCTCCCGGAAGTAGAAGCGCCCGCTTCTCACCTGCCCGACTGGCTGTCGGCTGGTTAAGGATCAACGGTTTCATGTCATGCATGAATTTCATGCGGATGGATCGAGTGATGATGTGGGCTAATCTGCTCACATTTTTTTGTTTTTCGGCCTTATTCCGGGTTGAAGCGATTTGAGCGGATGAATTGATGATGGAGAACCATCTGGAGGTGGCAGATTATTAGTAAAGATCATCTGATTAACGAAGAGATTCGTGCCAAGGAAGTTCGTCTGGTCGGTCCCGAAGGTGAACAGATCGGCATCAAACCGCTGCGCGAAGCGCTGCAGATGGCGGCTGAACTTAATTTGGATCTGGTGAATGTGGCTCCGAATGCCAAGCCCCCGGTATGCCGCATAATGGATTACGGCAAATACCGTTACGAACAGCAGAAGAAAGAAAAGGAAGCCCGCAAAAACCAGAAGATCGTCGAGCTCAAAGAGGTGCGTTTCAGCGCCACGATTGAGGAGCATGATTACCAGACCAAGCTGCGCAATGTAGTCAAGTTTTTGAAGGAGCAGGACAAGGTGAAGTGCTCGATCCGTTTCCGCGGACGTGAAATCACACATGCCGATATCGGCCAGAAGGTGCTGGACCGCGTGGCCAAGGAAATCGAGGAAGTCGGAGTGGTCGAGCGCAAACCGAAGCTGGAAGGCCGTCAGATGATCATGATACTTGGACCGAAGGCTTGACGTTTTTTGCGATGGTGGCTGATTGCGTTAGATTGAAAGCGGGCCTGAATGAAGTGAAAGTCGTCCGCTTTCAGTATAGACGCCCCTTGCCATTTTCATGGCGCCAGCCGGTGATGAAAATGGCAAGTTGAAGCGTCCTTGAAGAATTCACATTGAAATATTTTTAAGCGGAAGTGAATTTTCAAGTGGATGAGGGGCAGACGTCTTTGTCCCTGTTGAGGTCGTTCGAATGCGAACGGCTGGTCTATGCTTTTGCTTTGTGGATTTACAAATCATTGTAGGAGGGCTAAATTATGCCAAAAATGAAAACGCATCGCGGCGCTGCAAAGCGTTTTTCCAAAACGGGTACCGGTAAAATCAAAAGAAACAAGGCTTTCAGAAGGCATCTTCTGGAAAGCAAGGATGCGGGACGCAAAAGACACATGCGCGGTTCGGTCGTCATGTCTGCAAGCGATGTGAAGCGTATCCGCCAGCTGTTGACATACGTCAAATAATTACTTGAAAACAAGGAGGTAGATTTTCATGGCAAGAGTTAAGGGCGGGTTTGTGACTCGCCGTCGTCATAAAAAAATTCTGAAATTGGCAAAAGGTTACTTCGGTTCGAAACACAGATTATTCAAAACCGCAAACGAGCAGGTTATGAAGTCGCTGCTTTACGCATACCGAGACCGCCGTCAGCGCAAACGCGATTTCCGCAAATTGTGGATTGCCCGCATCAACGCAGCCGCTCGCCAAAACGGATTGTCCTACAGCAAGTTCATGCATGGACTGAAGCTGGCCGGTGTGGACATCAACCGCAAAATGCTGGCTGATCTGGCCGTAAACGACGGAAAGTCTTTCTCCGATCTTGCGGTTGTCGCCAAACAAAAAATCAACGCATAATCCGTTAAAACTTAACGTTTTGTGAAGTGCGGCCAATAGTCTGAAAAGTTCTTGACTAATGGCCGCGCTGTTGTATAATAGTTTCTAAATTACAAATTCTATTTGTAACATAATGAATCGGCTATGAAGAGGACGAAGTGATAAGGGCCCTTTTGAACAGAGAGCAGAGGAACAGCTGAAACCTTTGCCAAAATCCCTTTTTGCGAGCTCACCTCGGAGCTGTTTCCCTGAAAAGCAGATTGCGCGTGCGCTTCTGGATGATTAGGGGAAATCGGGATACACCCGTTAAAGTGTATGGGTACGGGTCATGAACCGTACCTGCAGAGGTCATACGCCGTGAGGCGTGCGACGAACATTGGGTGGTACCGCGAAGGAGAACGATTCCTTTCGTCCCGGCAAATGCACAAGAAAGCATTTGCGGAGGACGAAAGGATTTTTTGCTTTTTATGCAGGTTTTCACTTGGGCTCAGCATCAGGGATGGACTGTCTTTTCCAGGACTGAAGCTTTTTTTTCCAGATTTGAAGGGAGGTTTGCTTTCATGAGCGTACAAACTGCATCTACGAATCAAGCGACGGGTTTATTGAACGGTGACTTGAGGGACAGGTTGTTGAAGCCGGATGTGATTTCCGGCTCGGAAATGCTGCTGCGCTCTTTGCTGCTGGAAGGAGTAGATACGGTATTCGGTTATCCCGGAGGTTCCGTATTGTACATTTACGACGCGATGCATGGGAATCCGGATTTTCATCATCTGTTGACGCGCCATGAACAGGGAGCCATTCACGCTGCCGACGGATATGCCAGAGCAACCGGCAAAGTGGGCGTTTGCATCGCAACTTCGGGTCCGGGAGCCACCAATTTGGTGACTGGAATTGCCACGGCTTACATGGACTCGGTTCCGATCGTGGTCATTACCGGGAACGTGCCGACCTCGGCGATCGGCACCGACGCCTTCCAGGAAGCCGACATTACAGGCATCACCATGCCGATCACCAAGCACAGCTATCTGGTCAGGGATGTGCACGATTTGCCGAGAATCATCCGCGAGGCTTTTCATATCGCTTCTACAGGCCGGAAAGGTCCAGTGCTGATCGACATTCCGAAGGATGTGTCGGCTGCGAAAGCGAAATTCGAATATGTGGATAAGATCAGCATCCGCGGATACAATCCGACGGTGACGCCGAACAAGCTGCAGGTGGATCGGCTGCTGAAGGCCGTCGAAAAGGCCTCGAAGCCGCTGATTCTGGCAGGAGGAGGTGTCGTCTATGCGGGCGCCGGACAGCAACTGCTGGAATTTGCCGAGAAAACGCAAATTCCGGTAATCACCACGCTGCTTGGACTCGGCGGATTCCCAAGCGCTCATAAGCTTTGGGTAGGCATGCCGGGCATGCACGGGACATATGCTTCAAACACGGCTTTGCAAAATTGCGATTTGCTGATCAGCATTGGTGCCCGTTTCGACGACCGCGTCACGATGAAGCTGGACGGTTTCGCGCCGACCGCCAAAGTCGCCCATATCGACGTCGATCCGGCGGAAATCGGCAAGAATGTGCCGACCGATATTCCTTGTGTCGGCGATGTCAAAATCGTGCTGGAGCAGGCCAATCAGAAGGCTAAGCCGGCCAAGTCGGAAGCGTGGATCGGCGAAATCGAAGGGTGGAAGCAGCAGTATCCGCTGCGCTACAAGGATTCGGAAAGCGAGCTGAAGCCGCAGTACGTCATTGAAATGATCAGCGAAACCACCGATGGCGAAGCGATCGTGACGACGGACGTCGGCCAGCATCAGATGTGGGTGGCCCAGTTCTACAAATTCAAGCATGCGCGTTCCCTGATCACTTCAGGCGGGTTGGGCACAATGGGCTTCGGCTTTCCTTCGGCGATAGGCGCGCAGATGGCGTTTCCCGACAAATTGGTCGTTTCCGTCAACGGCGACGGCGGCTTTCAGATGTGCGCCCAGGAGCTGGCGGTCTGCGCCATCCATAATATTCCCGTGAAGATTGTCATTATCAACAACCAGGTGCTCGGAATGGTCCGCCAATGGCAGGAAATTATTTATGACAACCGCCTGAGCCATATCGATCTCGCCGGAAGCCCGGATTTTGTAAAGCTTGCGGAAGCATACGGGGTCAAGGGCCTGCGGGCGACGAACAAGGAAGAAGCGCGCAAGGCCTGGCAGGAGGCATTGAATACCCCGGGACCGGTCGTCATCGATTTCGTGGTCCGCAAGGACGAGAATGTATTCCCGATGGTTCAGGCAGGGACGACACTTGACGAAATGTTATTGGGGGATTACGAATGAGTGCAAACAAACACACGATATCCGTGCTTGTCAACAATCAACCCGGGGTTCTTCAGAGGGTGTCCGGCCTGTTCGGCCGCCGCGGCTTCAATATCGACAGCATCACGGTGGGCGCCTCTGAGGAACCGGGCTTGTCCCGGATGATTATTGTCACCACCGGCGATGAAAATACACTGGAGCAAATTTCCAAGCAGCTGTACAAGCTGATTGACGTCATCAAGGTGAACGATCTCAGCTCCAATCCGATGGTCGCCCGCGAGCTCGCGCTGATTCAAATCAACGCCGAGCCCAAAGTCCGTCCGGAAATTTTGGGAGTCGTAGAAACGTTCCGCGCCTCCGTGGTTGATATCGGCCCGACGACGATGATCGTGCAGGTGGTCGGCGACTCCGACAAAATCGAAGCCATGGTTGAACTGCTGAAGCCTTACGGCATTCGCGAGCTCTCCAGAACCGGAGTAACGGCGATGATCCGGGGGATCGTAAAATAAGGTCTGGCTGAGAATGTTAAGCTTGTCAAATTTTTGTTGCAATCTTGCGGTTTTCCATTAAAATACCATATATGAATTTTCCCACAGGGATGAAATTAAAGGAGGCATTATTTAATGGCAGTTACAATGTATTACGACAAAGACGCGGATCAAAGCTATTTACAAGGCAAAACGGTGGCCGTAATCGGCTACGGCAGCCAGGGACATGCGCAATCGCAAAATTTGCGGGACAGCGGCATCAACGTTGTCATCGGTCTTCGTCCGGGACGTTCCTGGGAAACCGCCAAAAACGACGGATTTGAAGTGTACTCGGTAGCCGATGCGGTTAGACGGGCGGATTTGGTGCAAATTTTGATGCCCGACGAAATCCAGGCGAAGGTTTATAAGGAAGAAATCGAGCCGAATCTGAAACCGGGCGC
Organism: Ferviditalea candida; assembly: GCF_035282765.1. Taxonomy (GTDB): domain Bacteria; phylum Bacillota; class Bacilli; order Paenibacillales; family KCTC-25726; genus Ferviditalea; species Ferviditalea candida. The sequence continues at coordinate 110,922 of NZ_JAYJLD010000005.1, forward strand.
GGCGCTGATGTTCTCCCATGGCTTTAACATTCATTTTGGACAAATCGTGCCGAATCCGGACATCGACGTGCTGATGGTAGCGCCGAAATCTCCGGGACATTTGGTGCGCAGAACATATGTGGAAGGTTTTGGAACACCGGGCCTGATCGCCATCCATCAAGACGCAACCGGCAAAGCCCATGAAATCGGTTTGGCCTACGCCAAAGGCATCGGTTGCACGCGCGCCGGCGTGATCGAGACAAGCTTCAGGGAAGAAACCGAAACCGATTTGTTCGGTGAGCAGGCTGTTCTGTGCGGTGGCGTGACTGCCTTGATCAAAGCGGGCTTTGAAACGCTGACCGAAGCCGGATACGCTCCGGAAATGGCCTATTTTGAATGCCTGCACGAAATGAAGCTGATCGTCGATCTGATCTATGAAGGCGGCATGGCCAACATGCGGAATTCCATCAGCAATACGGCGGAGTACGGCGATTATGTAACCGGACCGCGGATCATCACGGACGAAACCAAGAAAGAAATGAAACGGGTGCTCGACGATATCCAATCGGGCCGGTTCGCGCGTGATTTCATCCTGGAAAACCAATCCAACCGCGCATTCTTCACGGCGACCCGCCGCAGGGAAGCGGAGCATCCGATCGAGCAGGTCGGAGCAAGCCTGCGCGATATGATGCAGTGGCTGAAAAAGTAATTCGTCATGCGGCGGGTCATCATAAGATAAAATAGATAGAGAAGGCATTGAATATAAAGGGAGGTGAGATGGGATGCGGAAAATTTATATTTTTGATACGACATTGAGGGACGGCGAGCAGTCTCCGGGCGTGAATCTGAATACGCAGGAAAAGGTGGAGATTGCTCTACAGCTTGAAAAGCTGGGGGTGGATCGGATCGAGGCCGGTTTTCCGGCGGCGTCTCCGGGCGATTTGTCCGCGGTCAATGCCGTTGCCAAGGCGGTGAAAAACTGCAGCGTCATTGGACTTTCCCGTTCCCGGGAGCAGGATATCGATGCGGCCAGAGAAGCGTTGAAGGGCGCTCAGGATCCCTGCCTGCACGTGTTTCTTGCAACCTCCCCGATTCACCGCGCGCATAAGCTGCGCATGAATAAAGAGCAGGTGCTGCAAGCTGCGGAAGCTGCGATCAAATACGCCAAAAAATACTTTTCCAAAATCGAATTCTCTCCCGAGGATGCCGGCCGGACCGAATTGGATTTCCTCCGCGAGGTCGTGGAAATGGCCGTTCGCGCCGGGGCAACGGTAGTCAACATTCCGGATACCGTCGGTTATATGACGCCTGCGGAGTTCGGCAATATTTTCAAAATGTTGAGAGAAACGGTCCCGGGCATCGAAAAGATCCAATTGAGCGCCCACTGTCATGATGATCTGGGCATGGCGACGGCAAACGCGCTGGCCGCAATCATGAACGGCGCGGATCAAATTGAGGGAACGATCAACGGAATTGGCGAACGGGCAGGCAATACCTCCATCGAGGAAGTGGCCATGGCGCTGGAAACCCGCAGCGATTATTACCAGGCGAAAACCGGATTGGTGCTGAACGAGATTTACCGCACCAGCCGTCTCGTCAGCAAGCTGACAGGTATGGTCGTGCCCGGGAACAAGGCCATCGTCGGAGCCAACGCGTTTGCGCATGAGTCGGGCATTCATCAGGACGGCATGCTGAAGGAGAAAACGACTTATGAAATCATGCGTCCGGAAACGATCGGTCTGAAGGAAAGCAAGCTGGTTCTCGGCAAGCATTCCGGGCGGCACGCGTTTAGGGAAAAACTGATCGATCTCGGCTATTCGCTCAACGAGGATCAGCTGAACACGGCTTTTTCCAAATTCAAGGTTCTGGCTGACAAAAAGAAAGAAGTATCCGATGAAGATATTCGCGCGTTGATCGAGGAAAGACTTGTCGAGATTCCGGAAGTGTTCCGCCTGGAAACCATGCACGTATCCTACGGCAACCAGTCGGTCCCGAGCGCAACGGTGAGCATTCTGCAGGACGGAAGCGTTCTGGAGGAAACTGCAGAAGGGAACGGTTCGGTCGATGCGATCTACAAAGCGATCGACAAAGCCACACGCGAAGAAGTGGAGTTGGCGGATTACTCGATCAAGTCGGTCACGCATGGCAAGGACGCGCTCGGGGAAGTTCATGTCGTGCTGCGCCAGAACGGCTATTCCGTAACCGGCCGCGGGGTCAGCACGGATATATTGGAAGCAAGCGCCAGAGCGTATATTGATGCTGTCAACCGGCTGCTGGAAAAACGCAAAACAACCGGCGGAATTGCCCGGGACAGGGTCTCGTTGATTTAGGGCCCGCGATGAACAATCACATTAACAATGCCAAAACAGCGGAAACGTATTCCGCTGTTTTTTGGTTCGCCTTGCAGTCTGGCGGCGATGCTGGGTGACCCGCCCGAAAAACGGGGAAACCTATGCGTAAGCGCATATCTTGCAGGAAAACACGAAAAGGGATACGACCTGCAAGGCTCATCGACGTGATTAGGGTCAGGATGGATGGAACAGAATGTGACGATGCCGCAAGGTAGGGGAGGTATAACCCAATGGGGAAAGCCGAATCGATGGGCTGCGAGATGGCGGATCGTCCCGTAGTAGCGAGAAAGTCCGAGCCAATGAAAGCTGGCGACAGTATGGAGGGGAAAACTCGGATGAGTGTGCGCCGGGTCGCACAACCTGCTTCCGCCTCAAAAGGGAGGAAAACAGAGGCAAAGGGGACGTGCTTCGTCAAAGTCTGTGAGTGACCGTAAGTGGGAACGTAAGCGCCTTAAACAAAGTGGGTAGCCGAAAAAGGGTTCGTCCCGCCGATGGCGAGAGAGCGTCAAAGGATAAAGGGCTACTGGCGACATGAGTACGACTGACGAAGGAAAGCCGTGTGCGGGAAATCCGCATGCACGGTTTGACGGGGAGTCCGGGGGAGTAATCCCCCGTCTTACCCTATTCTGTGCGCTATAGATAACAACTATAATGTCGATAGATATTATATCTTTGTCATTATTTCGCAAATGTGATAAAACTGTAATAGACATCTTGCGCCATAAAATCGAAGGAGTGAAAAACGTGGCAGAAGTTAAAAAAATCGCGGTTCTTCCGGGTGACGGAATCGGACCGGAGGTCGTTGCGGAAGCGGAGAAGGTATTGAAAAGAACGGAAGAGCTGTTCGGCTATCGTTTTGAAACGGAGCGCGCATTATTCGGAGGCATTGCCATCGACGAGAAAGGCACGCCGATGCCGGAGGAGACCCTTCAGCTGTGCAAGAACGCTGACGCTGTTTTGCTGGGAGCGGTCGGAGGCCCGAAATGGGATAACAATCCGCATGCGCTTCGTCCCGAAACCGGTCTGCTCGGCATGCGCAAAGCGTTGGGCTTGTTCGCCAACATTCGCCCCGCCTACATATTCGACTGTCTGAAAGAGGCTTCAACGTTGAAGCCGGAAGTACTGGAAGGAACCGATCTGATCGTCGTCAGGGAATTGACGGGCGGCATTTATTTCGGAGAGAAGTATCGCCGCGATACGGAGAACGGTCAAGAAGCGGTGGATACCTGCGTATACAACGTGATGGAAGTGGAGCGGATCGCCCGCCAGGCGTTCGTGATTGCACAGAAGCGCAGCAAAAAGCTGGCGTCCGTGGATAAAGCCAATGTTTTGGAATCTTCCAGGCTGTGGAGAGAAACCGTGAACCGCATTGCCCCGGAATATCCGGATGTCGAGCTGGAGCATATCCTCGTCGACAACTGCGCGATGCAGTTGCTGCGTCGTCCATCCAGCTTTGACGTCATTGTGACCGAGAACATGTTCGGCGATATTTTGAGCGACGAGGCGGCCATGCTGACCGGATCGATCGGGATGCTGTCGTCGGCTTCGCTTGGGGAAGGCAGCTTCGGGTTGTTCGAACCCGTGCATGGATCTGCGCCGGATATTGCCGGACAAGGGATAGCGAATCCGATTGCGACGATCTTGTCGGTCGCATTGATGTTCCGTCTGGCCTTCGGCTACGAGGATGCGGCAACTTCAATAGAAACGGCGGTCAAGGCAGTGCTTGATGCCGGCCATCGCACGGGCGACATCGCCAAGGACAAGAGCCGGGCGATCAGCACTTCCGCAATGGGAGATTTGATCGTGAACGCCATGAGCAAGTAAAATGAATGAGCAAGTAAAATCAATTGACTGCGCAATTAGTGATGGTATAATCGGCTTCGCTCCAATGATTGACTTTGTTTATTTGTAATGATACCATTTTAGCAATCTTTGCAATCCGGCGGATTGTGCCCGCAAACTGGCAGCCTGCTGAGCAGCACCTTGTAGCGCAATAAGCTTATTCCTGTGCACCCTCTTGTCTGCTTAATTGCAGGTGTGGGGGGTTTGCATATAAGGGGTCTTTGAAGATATAAGAACATAAGTTGAAAAGGAGGCTTCCGCAAATGAATGTGCCTGAGCATTTGAAGTACAGCGAAGATCATGAATGGGCCCGGCTCGATGGAAACCGGGTAACTGTGGGAATTACCGAATTTGCGCAATCCGAGCTGGGGGATATTGTTTTCGTAGAACTTCCGGAGGTAGGATCTGACGTGGAATTCGGCGAGCCGTTCGGCAGCGTGGAGTCGGTAAAAACCGTGTCCGAGCTGTACGCGCCGGTTTCCGGTAAAGTCGTAGAGGTGAATTCGGTTCTGACCGATTCCCCGGAAAAAGTCAATGAGTCTCCGTACGATGACGGCTGGATGATTGTGGTGGAGGTTGAGGATCCCGATCAGCTGAACCGCCTATGGAACGCAGATAAGTATGCTGCAACCTATGGATCCGAATGATTTTTTCGAATATTTTGCTGTAATTGATCCATAAACTGAGCCTCTGGAAAATGAGCTTCATCCGTTAATCGCCCCTCTTCCTGTTTTATCGGGGGGGTGATTTTTTGTTTTCCAAAATTTTGGGCTTTAGCGGAAATTGATTATAGAGTAATATACTATCAATGAAAAAAGGAATTTTTCGAACGGGAAGCGAATACATTAAATATACTCATCGGGCGAGGAGGGGTGATATGAGCTTTTGTTGCGGCGCCAGTATGATCGGAACGAAAGGCACGCTGAAGCATATCCGGACGCAGATTCATAATGTTCCGCTGTTGTTTTGCCCGGTATGCCATCGTATAGAAGTTCATTATCTGGTGGAAAACGAGTACGAGATTCTTGCGGAATATGCCCACGGCGATGGAACGGATGAAGTGGATTTCCAGGAATACGTCGATACGAAGGATCAGAGCAGGCTCTATGAAAATTGTGTCAACCACGAGAACGAGGACCCGATGGATGTGGTGCGAAACCAGATCGATATGGCATTGGATTTGCTGATCGTGGCAAAGCATTTGGAAGACAATGAATGGCGGGAGCAGCTGTTGAAAAGGCTGAAGGTGCTGGTGGAGCGCAGAACCAAGCTGCGAAGCAAGAATAAAAGCATCAAATAACCACGCGTCCATCAACAGGGCGCTTTTTTTTGTCCCGAAACAGCGGATCATTGTATGTTATAATAACACTACCCCCGAATATAACGGGGTCGCCACGTAAACTATAGGGAGAGGTGGAACGCTTGTTACTCGTACTCTTTAAAAAGTTTTTGGGAAGACGCGAGGCTTTCCACCCGGCGCAGGATAACTCCGACATCATCGAAGAGAAAGTCGTCCAAATCCAGGAGGGTGATCTTAAACTTCGGAATCAAGTGATTACGGATTATCAGCCCTATATCGCCAAGGTGACAAGCCGCTTCTGTAAAAGGTATATCGATCCCGCTCACGATGACGAATACAGCATTGCGCTGAACGCATTTAATGAAGCGATCAACAAATTTTCAGCAGATTCGGGGACTTCTTTTTTGAGTTTCGCCGAGACCGTCATCCGCAGAAGATTGATAGATTATGTCCGTAAAGAGCAGCGGTTTTCCAAACAGCTTCCCTACAGCTCATTTGAGGTGGAGGATGAAGAGGAATCCGTCATCAATCCCGTGGAAATTCATCAGGCCGTTGAACAATTTGAGAATGATAGGTCGGCAGAGGAGCGCAGGCAGGAAATCATGGAGCTTCAGCGGAGCCTGCTGGATTTCGGCATATCGTTTTTCGAGCTGCCGGAAATTTCTCCAAAGCATGAAGATTCCAGGAAAATGTTGTTTGCCATCGGGCGCAAGCTGGTGGAAGACAGCGCAATGATCGAGTCGATCAAAACAAAGAAAATGCTGCCGATCAAAGAGCTGCTGGATGTCGTCCAAGTGTCCCGCAAAACGCTGGAACGCCACCGTAAGTATCTGATTGCCATAACATTGATTCTGGAAGGGCCGTATACATATTTAAGAGAGTATTTACATATACCGGCGGTATCCGAGGAAGGGGGGGGAGAAGATGATGAATAGAGGCATTGTCATGGAAATGGATTCCGGACACGTTGTGGTTATGACACCCGACGGTGAATTCAAAAGAGTCCGCGTTCCCAAATCCCGGCATTCTTACCTGGTCGGTGAAGAGATTCGTTTCCCGGCACGGCAGAATCTATTCTTGATTCCTTTCCGTTCCGGCAGATTCGCAATTTCAGCGGCAGTCATTTTGTTCATTATCGTTTTTTCAACATACGGATTGTTCGGCGGCGGTCAAGAAGTGGTGGCTTATGTGACGATGGATATCAACCCCAGCGTGGAGCTTGGCATTGACGCCGGTGAGCACGTGATTGAAGTAAAAGGGTTGAACGAAGACGGACAAAAGCTGGTCAAAGGACTTCATTATAAAGGAAAATCATTGGATGAGGTGACCCGAGACATTATTGAACAGGCCCGTCAGCAAAAATATTTGGCCAAAGCCAATGCCGATATCATTATTACCAGCACGGTGGTGGATCAAGCGGCCAAGATGAACGATAAAAAAATTGCCGATGCTCTCAAGCAGCAGGTGAATCAACTGATCACGGCCGACCGCAATCGTTCGGCTCCCGATTTATCCGAGAAAATCGTTGTCAAGGCGCTGCCGGCTCCCAAGGAAGTTCGCGATGAAGCCGTTCGTAAAGGCATCTCCACCGGCAAGATGGCGATCAAGCTGATAGCGCGCAAAAAAGCCGAGAACATTCCGATCGAGCAGTTGAAAACACATTCCATCCATGATGTAGTAGAGACGCTCGGCGGTATAGATAAGCTGCTGGGAAACGATCAGCAAGACATCAATGAAGAATTGAAGCAGATCATCGAAGAGGAAAAGAAACAGCAAGACGGAGAAAAGGAAAAAAGAAATAAAGCGGTTATCGATCGCCAACAAATTCTGCAGATGCCTGGTGGAACGCCGTTCAAATTCCGCTATGATGATGGAGAAGATTCGAACAAAGACACGGGGAAGGCACAAGAACAGAACGGAGATAACGGCAGGAAACAAAGCAAGGATAATCGGCGCAATGGGGACAATTTCGACAAACCCAGCAATTCCGGTCAAGAGATCGGAAACAAAAATCTGTGGCAAGACAGAGCAAAGCGCTTTAGGGATTTTTGGAATCAGAAACAAAAGCAGATAAACGAAAACAGCCAAAATCCATCGAACCCAAGCGGGGAAGCGCAGAAAACCCGTCAGCGGCAATCGGAAGAAACGCAGAATCAGCAAAAGAAAACAAAATCCCAGGACACAGAAGAAAAGAGAAAGGACACAGAAGTAAAGAAAAAAAGCGGCGAAGTCAAGGGCAAAGATAATGAGGTTAAAAACAAAAACACAGAAGGCAACACTCAGGACGATCAAAAAGACAAACAATTTGATCCGTTTAAAGTTCCCGGAATATCCATTCCGGACTTCGGTGTTTCCGGGCAATTGAAAGGGGAACCCGCCCAAAATAAAACAAATGATCAAAAGACGGGTACGGCTGATTTAAAATCGGACAAGTCCCCTGAAAAGGCGGACAAGCCAAGCAATAAACAAACCGGAGAAGAAAAAAAGCAGCAGCCCAAACAACAAGAAAGACAGCAAAACACTGAAGAAGACTAAGCGGAGAACGGCCTTTTGAAAAGATGCAGGTCAAGGATGAAGCCGCGCGCATCAATGCTTTATTCCTTTACCCCGATCCTGTGATACAATAAGAAGGATTGCGTTCATCAGGCAGGGAGGGGAAATTCATTGAGATATACGGAATTCGGAAGGACGGGACATACGGTTTCCTCACTCGGTTTCGGGGCGATGAATCTGCCCGGCGTTCCTTTGGAACAGGCACGTGCAGCATTGAATTACGCGCTTGATCATGGAATCAATTATATCGATACGGCTGCCGCATACCGCAATAGCGAGGAAATTATCGGCGAAAGCATAGCACACCGGAGAAAAGAATTTTTCTTGGCGACCAAGACATCGAAGCGGGATGCGAAGGAAGCCAAGGAAGAAATCGATCGCAGCTTGAAACGAATGAACACAGATTATATTGATCTTCTGCAAATTCATTATGTCAATCATGTTCATGAGTTCCAGCAAATCATGAACGAGAACGGGGCTTACCAGGCCGCGTTGGAAGCCAAGCGCGAAGGGAAAATCCGGTTTATCGGAATTACCGGACATCGGCCCGAATTGTTGGCAAAGTGGATTGCAAACGGGGATTTCGATCAGGTTCTGTTTCATTTGAGCTTGGTTCAACCGTTCGCCAATGACGAGCTGATTCCGGCTGCGGCTCGAATGAATATGGCCAGGACGGCGATGAAGCCGTTATCCGGCGGTTTGATCGGACCGATTGATAAAGCGATTCGTTATCCGTACAGCCAAAATATTCATGTGTTGATTTCCGGAATGACCAGTACGGAGGATGTGAAGGCCAACATTGCGGCCATGGAGCGTCCGGTGAATGAGGAGGAACGAAGGGAGCTGGAACAGCTCGCAGCGGAGCTGGGGGCGCACGATTGCCGACGGTGCAATTATTGTTCGGGTTCCTGTCCGGCGGGGATTGCCATACCGGATGTGATGATTTCCAGTCAAGTCCGGCTAAAGGCAGGGTTGCTGCCGAAAGGACAGGAGTGGTATGAGAACAATAAGGATAAGATCATCTCCTGCGCCGATTATGAGCCCTGCAAGGATAAGCCCATTTGCGAGCCCAAATGTCCATATCGCCTGCCGATGCGGCAAGCGGTCATGGAAGCGGCAAGTTATTACAACAGCAGATTTCGTTCGGAGTCCCGTTACTGAAATGCTTCTTTGGTCGTTTACACGATTCTTGGCGTGCCGTTTTTGACGCGATATCTTCTGTATCTTGGAGCCAGTTCCTTGCAGGTGGGGATGGTCCTTGCCTTTCCGTATTTGGCCAACATCTTTAAGATTGCGGCGGCTTTTTGGATGCAACAATTCGATAATCGCCGAAGGCTTTATATTCTTTTCGGAAGCTTGCACCGCTTGCTATGGACGGCGAAAGGGCTGATTCCCTATTTATTTCCGCAGGCGTTGTGGGTTCCCGTCTACATTCTTTTATATGTCGGCGCGTTCCTCGGCAACTCCATCAATGCCGCGTATTGGACATCGCTGATCAGCGACATGGTTCCCGCGAGAGTAAGGGGCAAATATTTCGGCATCCGCAATACGGTGGCTGTGGGGAGTGGCCAGTCTGACCTTGTTCGTCGGCGGTCATGGATACGTCTTCAATTTCACCATCGGGGATACGCCGAAATCGGAACGGCCGATGTTCGTGGCGGTATTCTCCGCCATTACGGGATTGGCGGGCTTTGTCGGGCCGCTGATCGGCGGATATTTCTTCGAATTGATCGAAACTGCTCCGGCATGGATAGAACGAACGGCCCTTATGTGTTTAATGACCGGCAGGCTTTAAAAGCCGGAGTTCACTATTGACCATCGTTTATTTTTTTTTTAAACTTTAATTATTCAATTGAATTATTGAATATTATATATAAAGGGTGGTATCATGAAATATTCGATTTCTTCGCGGCCTTTTAAAGACGCCATTTACCAAAGCTTGTCCATAGTCGGGAAGACGTTGGCAAGCCCCAAACGTCTTGAACTGTTGGATTTATTGTCCCAAGGATCCAAAACGGTAGAGACATTGGCCAAGGAAACGACGATGAGCATCGCCAACGTATCGCAGCACCTGCAAACCCTGCTCGAGGCCCGGCTGGTCCGTTTCCGCAAACAAGGCACCTACGTGATTTATGAATTGGTGGATGAACGTGTAAGTCAGTTCTTGCTGGCTTTTCGCAATTTGGCCGAACACAATCTTCCGGAAATTCCGAAAATAAAAAAGGAGTTTTTCCAGGCATTCGACCATTCGGAGCCGATCGGTACGACGGAATTGACGGAACGGCTGCAAAAAGGAAACGTGAAGATCGTAGACGTGCGGCCTTCCCGGGAATACGAGTTCGGGCATATTCCGGAAGCCGTATCTTTTCCCATCGATGAGCTTGAACAACATCTGGCCGAGTTGCCGAAGGACAAGGAAATCATCGTTTACTGCCGGGGACCTTATTGCGCTTACGCTGCACAAGCGGTGGAACTGCTTCGCACGCAAGGATTTGCGGCGATCCGGTTCGAAGGAGGAGTTCAGGACTGGCGGGAGCATCAAAAACAAATGCAGCAATAATAGGTCATCCCAATAAGCGAGTCAAGAAGGAGAAGAAGGAGATGGCATCATGAAGAAGCATGCCGGAATCACGATCGGTTTAAAGGAAAACATTCTGCAATTTATTCTGCTGGTTGTCATCAATCTGTTCGTCGGTTCCATGGTCGGATTGGAAAGAACCGTCCTGCCTTTGCTGGGCGAACAACAATTCGGTCTGGCTTCGGCCAGCGCAGCGCTTTCCTTTATTATCAGTTTTGGCTTTTCGAAGGCGGTCATGAATTTTTTTGCCGGAAGCATCGCCGAGCGCATCGGTCGAAAAAAAGTGCTTCTTCTGGGCTGGGCAGTCGGTTTATTCGTCCCTGTGCTTGTCATCTTTGCAACCCAGTGGTGGATGATCGTATTTGCTAATATGTTATTGGGAATCAATCAGGGCTTATCATGGTCCATGACCGTAAATATGAAAGTGGATTTGGTCAAAGGGACGCAGCGGGGGCTGGCGATCGGACTGAACGAATTTGCCGGATATTCCGGCGTAGCCTTGGCGGCGGCGGTTTCCGGATTTATCGCCGCTTCCTATTCCCTGAGACCGGAACCTTTTTATCTGGGGATCGGGATAGCGCTTGCGGGTCTTCTGTTATCTTTTACGGTGAAAGATACCGGAAAACATCTGCAACTCCAGGCCCGAATGCAACAACGCAAGGTTGCCGATCATTTGACTCCGCGTGAAGTATTTCGTAAAACAACATGGAAGGATGCGACATTATCGAGCTGCAGCTTCGCCGGGCTTTCGACCAATTTGAAAGACGGCATGGCCTGGGGACTGTTTCCGCTTTTTTTCACAGCAGCCGGATTGTCCGTAAGCCAGATCGGCGCGCTGGTCGCTCTTTACCCGGCGTCCTGGGGATTTTTTCAGCTGTTTACGGGCGCTTTAAGCGACCGGATCGGGAGAAAATGGATAATTGCCGCCGGAATGTGGACGCAGGCCGTCGCGATTTGGTGGATTTTATTTGCCGGCAGTTTTCCATTATGGATTTTGGGCGCCATTGTATTGGGTTTGGGCACGGCTATGGTTTACCCCACGCTGCAGGCGGCGATCAGCGATGTCGCCCATCCGGACTGGCGGGCTTCCGCCATGGGGGTTTACCGTTTATGGCGCGACAGCGGCTATGCCTTCGGCGCATTGATGGCCGGAATCCTCGTGGACGTATTGAACGTTTCGTGGGCCGTCGGGCTTGTCGCTTTTTTGCCGCTGCTGGCCGGACTGGTCATAGCCCTGAGAATGAAAGAAACCTTAATCAGAAAATAATCCGCCTTGAAGCGTTAAGGCAAAGGAGGAACACGAATGATGTCCGCCCTGAAAGAATATGCCCCGAAAGTGGCGCATGATCTGCTGAAATCGGATCATTCGGTTGTTTTCGCAGACATACGGCCGGAACCGCAGTTTAACGAAGCTCATGCGGTTGGAGCCATCAATGTGCCGTACAAAGAAGAAACCTTCCCGCAAACCGTGAAGAAACTGCTGCCTGACGAAAAATCGTTAATCCTGATCGGCGATGATCCCCAGGCGGTTGATAAGGCGACAGTCGTTTTGCGGGAGTCAGGTTATCCTGTCATCGGATTTCTCAACTGGAGAAACTGGGAAGACGAACGATTTCCGGCAACCGCACTTTCGGAAATTACGGCTCAACACGTGAACGAACGTTTTCGGCAAGATAAAGAAATGGTTTTGATTGACGTTCGCAGTCGGGAAGAATGGGAAAAGGAACATATCCCGAATGCCCGCAACATCCCGCTTCCGGAATTGGAGAAAAACATTCGGGAATTCAATCCGGATCAGGACATCGTTACCGTTTGCGGGATCGGCGGCGGAAGAAGCGCAGCCGCATATTCGATTTTAAGAAGACACGGATTTCACAACGCCAGATTGTTAAAAGGCGGCGTGCAAGCCTGGAAAAATGAAAACTTGCCGGTGGAATAAGGAAAGGGGAAGCGGAAATGGCATTATTTGATAAGGAAGCATCCACCTATGATGACTGGTGCAAAACACCGCTCGGTTCGTTCGTCGACCATTTGGAAAAAAAATTGATGGCAAAAAGCGCGCAGCCGCAAGCAGGAGAAAAAGCTTTGGACCTGGGATGCGGGACGGGAATTTACGCCATATGGCTGGCGAAACAGGGACTTGACGTGACCGGAATCGATCTATCCTCGGAAATGCTGGCCAAAGCGCGGGAAAAAGCACAGCGGGAAGATCTTGCGGTTCATTGGGTTCAAGGGGATATTACCCGACTTTCTTTTGACCATGAAACGTTCGATCTTGTGATTTGCAATATTGTTTTGGAATTTGTGGGGGATCCTGAGAAAGTTGTAGCGGAAGCGATTCGCGTGATAAAAAAGGGTGGCCGATTGGTTGTCGGGTTGATCAACAAAGAAAGTTACTGGGGAAGAACATATGCGCAAAAGGGAAGAATCAATCCTCATAGTGTCTTTGCAAATGCCCGGTTTTATTCGGAAGCGGACATCAGAACTTGGGAAACCAATCATCTTGTCTCTTTGGACTATGGATTATATATCACTCCGGAAAATTTCGAAAACATAAATCAAGCACTGAAATTGGAGAATGAGCGTTCCCGGATTCCCGATAAAAACGAAGCCGGCTTTATCGTCGCTAGATGGAATGTATAGTATTGGAAAATTAATCCAGCGGTTGGCGGACGGTTAAGGCATGGAGTTCGACCGGCCCTGTTTGAGAAACTGCAAATAAAACGTCGTGCCTTGACCTTGGACGCTTTCGACCCGTACGGTACCGCCGTGGGCCTCCACCAATTTTTTGACAATGGCGAGGCCGATTCCGCTGCCGCCCGATTTCCTGTTCCTTGATTTATCCCCCCGATAAAGCCGTTCGAAAATATACGGCAAGTCTTCCGAAGCTATGCCTGCTCCCGTGTCGTGAACCGCGATAACGATGGCTTGATCATCCTCTTTCGCCCGGATTTCCACAACGCCTCCTTCCGGGGTAAACTTTAGCGAATTGCTTAATAGATTCACCAGGATTTGGATGAAACGGTCCCGATCGGTTGAAAGAACAATGGAAGGAGGGCATTGGACGGTCAAACGCACGTTTTTTTTCATGAACGAGGCCGTTGCGATATCGCTGCTTTGCCGAATCAGCAGCGCTAAAGGTTCCGGTTTGCATTCAAGCTGAAAATACGGGGATTCCAGGGCCGTTAATTGTTCCAGGTCGGACACTAACGCAATGAGCCGTTGGGTCTCGTCATAGCATGCCTGCAGGCGGGAAGGAGTCGGTTCCCAAATCCGATCCAGCAAAGCTTGTATGTGGCTTTTCAAGGTGGCAAGCGGCGTCCGCAGTTCATGGGCGATATCTTGCGTCATGGCTTCGCGCAGCTGCTCCTGTCGGTTTAATTGTACGGCGAGTTCATTCAATGCTTTTCCCAGTTCCGCCAACTCGTCATTTCCTTTGATTCGGGTCCGGACGGCCAGGTTCCCTTTTGCCATTTGTTCCGCCGTAAGCTTCATCTCCACTAGGGGTGCGGAGAGGAGTTTGGCTATATAAAGACTGATCATGATCGTCAGAATGACGGATCCGAACAGGGTCCACAGCATGGATTGCAGCAATGCTTGTTCCAAATGTTCAAACAGTCCGGGAAGACTGAGATCGGCTCCGTATTGCACTTGGAACATATTAAAATGATAGTGGGTTTCCGCCATCAGGACGCCCCCGGCGATCAGCAGTATTCCCGATGCCACTCCGATCAACCATAGCGACAGGCGAAAGCGCAGATCACGTTTCATCTCAAGCCCCCCCGATAAATCGGTATCCGGATCCGTAGACGGTCGCAATGTATTTCGGCTGCCTGGGGTCGGGCTCGATTTTTTGGCGCAAATTTTTGATGTGCTGATCGATGGCGCGCATGTCTCCGTCAAAATCAAAACCCATCACCTTTTCCACCAACTCCTCACGGGAAAACGGTCTCTGCGGATGTCGAGCGAGCAGGAGAAGCAGTTTGAATTCGCTTGGCGTCAAGTTGACCGGTTGAGAACGGAAAATCACTTCATGACGCACCGAATCAATCGTTAATTCGCCATCATGAAACGAGATGCGATCAGCCAATAAGTGGACATCGTCGCTTCGACGCAAAACGGCCCGGACTCTGGCCACCAATTCACGGGGATCGAAAGGCTTGATCATGTAGTCATCGGCGCCGATCGACAAGCCGTGAATCCGGTTTTCCCCGGTTACTTTGGCGGTCAGCATGAGAATCGGAACGGAAGATATCCGGCGTATTGTCCGGCAAACTTCTTCTCCCGGGAAGTCGGGCAGCATCAAATCGAGTACGATCAGATCGACAGGAGTATTCCTTACTGTCTGCAATGCTGCGGATCCCGTATCGGCCTCCAGGGTTCGAAATCCGTTGTTTTGCAAATAAGATGCGACGACATCCCGGATTTTATCTTCGTCATCGACGATTAAGATCGTTTTCATTCGGCAACCTCGAACGTGCTCGTTTTCTTCTTATTATGACAAAAAAAGGACGAACGTTCCATATCATTCCGGCATGTTGCCCGCTTTGGGATCCGCTTTGAAGTTGGTCTTATAATCCGTATACTTCACTTCTGTCACCATGCCGGCGGAAGCGTGGTGAAGGTCGTGGCAGTGGAACATCCAATTGCCTTCGTTGTCCGCCCGAAAAGCTACGATATATTCTTCGCCGGGTCTAACGTTTAATGTATCTTTGATTAACGGAGCTCCTTGCAGCGGTTGACCGTTTTTGCTCAAGACTTGAAAAAAATGTCCGTGAAGATGCATCGGATGATCATCCATCATCGAGCGGTTGATCAGACGGACTTTGACGGTATCGCCTTTTTTCACGTTCAACGGTTCGGTTTCCGGAAACGTTTTGCCGTTGATCGTATAAACCATTCCGCCCATTTTCATTTCGGTATTGAGATTCATCGTGTATTCCAATGTGTACTTTTGATCCAATGTGAAGGACGATGGTCCGGCCTGGCCGTATCGGTCCATGTCTACCGCCGCAAGATTTGCCGTTTCATTCGGCCGATCCGGACCGAGATCCGCTCCTTCGTAAGCGATGACCGCTTTCATTCCGGCAACGGCTTTGTTGGCTCCATGATCTTCGATCAGCCATTGTCCGGGGTGATTCGCTTTAAATTCAATGTCGTAGCGTTCCCCGGGGGCGATCCTGACCAGGTTATCTTTCACGACACCGGGATGGTTTATCGGCTGTCCGTCAACCGCGGCAATATAAAACTCATGGCCGTGCAAGTGGATTTGATGGGAAAGGTATCCCGCGTTGATAAGCCGTATGCGCACTTTATCCCCTTGCTTCACGGGAAGTTTGTCGACGAGCGGTCCGGATTTGCCGTTCACCGTGAACAGATCGTACATGCTCATGTTGTGGCCCATCCCCGTTGGCTGATTGTCATTTCCGGCGGCATTTGACTCCGCGTGATTTTCGGAATCGCCCCTGTTCATATTGTCATGACCCATGCCAGACATGCCAGACATTTCCGACATGCCGGTTGAATTGGAAGTTTCCGGAATGCCCGAGCTCATCCATTCGTCAAGCACGAGGGTGTAGTCTCTATCGACCTTGTCGGCATCTTTCGGTTCCACGATGAATGCCCCGTACAGACCCCGGTCGACTTGATTGACGCTGTCCTGATGAGAGTGGTACCAATAAGTGCCCGGAACTTCCGCTTTAAACTCATAGGTGAAAGATTGTCCCGGCTGCACGGCATTCTGCGTCACGCCCGGAATTCCGTCCATTGCGTTGGGGACCGGAATGCCGTGCCAATGAATGGTGACCGGTTCGGGAAGCCGGTTTGTCAATCGGACTTTCACGGTTTCTCCCTGTTTCACCCGGATTTCCGGACCGGGAACGGAATTGTTGAATGTCCAGACCGGTAGGGTGACATCCGTTGATAATTGCTGATTGCTTTCGACAGCGATCAGCGCGAACTCGTTACCGGTCAAGATCCTGGTCTTTTCCGTCTTCGAATTGCTTGCTGTTTTGCCATTATCGGGTTGAGAAGGCTTCGAATGATTCATCATGGAATGATCCATGCGTTTCATGGAATCGGACCCGCCGGGGTTGAGGCAGCCCGTAAGCAGAATGGCCAAGGAGCCAGCCGCGATTAACGCTTTATAGTTCCGACTGTACTTCAAAATGATCTCCCATCCTTTCAGTATGTCTCGATTTTTCTCAGCTTTATCATAGCTCTGGTTTGTGTAGAAGTTGTGATTACTAAATAAAATGAAAATGATAAAATCTGTCGGCAAGTATTTCTTCTCTTTTTGATTGCTGATATCGTAGGATATAGAGGAGGACCACATCTTCCATTCACCTGATCTAACGTGGGTTTGGCGTATTAAGTAAAAGATGCTTGGCAAAAACGAAAGGGGTATAAAAATATGTCTGATCGTCCGGCGGGTTATATCCGACAAACCCGTTCTGTGGTTCAATCAGTGAACGGAATGGTGGCCACGAGCCATCCTTTGGCGGCTGCGGCCGGATTGCGAATTCTGCAAGCCGGCGGCAATGCTTTTGACGCGGCCGTCGCTGTGGCCGCCGCGCTGTGTGTCGCGGAACCGATGATGACGGGATTGGGCGGGGATATGTTCGCGCTCGTGTATAACAGCAAGACGGGGATTGTCGACGGCTTGAACGCCAGCGGAAGAGCTGCCGGACTGGCCACGATTGATGCTTATCGCCGCATGGGGTACGATAAGATCCCCGCTGACGGCATTTATTCCGTATCGGTTCCCGGAGTAGTGGACGGATGGTGGGCACTGCTCCAAAAATATGGGACGATGGGCTTTCGGGAAGTGCTGCAACCCGCCATTGCTTATGCCGAAGAAGGCTGCCCGGTTGGGGAGATCGTTGCCCATTATTGGCGGAAAGCGGAATCGCTTCTGTTGAAATCGGAAGAGAGCCGAAGCAAATATTTGCTCGCTGACAAAGCGCCGGTGCAAGGAACGTTGTTCAAACAGCCCGATCTGGCGCGGACGTTGAAACTTCTGGCGGAAGGCGGCAGAGATGCTTTCTATGAAGGTGAAATCGCCGGCCGGATAGAGGATTATATGCTGAGAAAAGGCGGGTTTTTGCGAAGGAGCGACCTTTCCGAGCATCGTTCCAACTGGGTGAAGCCGATCTCCGCCTTTTATCGGGGTTACGAAGTGCTGGAGATTCCGCCAAACGGCCAAGGGCTGGTCGTGCTGGAAATGCTGAATATTCTGGAGCATTTTGACATTGCCGGCATGGGCCACAACTCGTCCACTTTCATTCACTTGTTTGCCGAAGCGAAAAAGCTTGCCTATATGGATCGGGACCACTATATCGCCGATTCGGAATTTGCGGATGTGCCGACCGAACGGCTGCTGTCCAAGGAGTATGGGAGCCGGCTTGCGGACAAGATCCGCAGCTCCCCTCAATTATCCCCTTATTATGGCGCGGAGCTTGGAGGCGACACTGTTTATTTGACGGTTGCCGATCACCACGGCAATATAGCTTCCGTCACCAACAGCATCTTCAGTTCGTTCGGAAGCGGGGAGCTTGTGGAGGATACCGGAATTTTTCTGCAGAATCGAGGTTCGCTGTTTTCTCTCGATCCCGAACATTTGAATGCGCTGCAGCCCGGAAAACGACCGTTCCATACGATTATCCCTTCCATGGTGCTCAAAGACGGCAAACCGGTCATCTCTTTCGGCGTGATGGGGGCCGATATGCAGCCGCAGGGTCAGGTTCAGACATTGATCAATATGATCGATTTCGGAATGAACGTACAAATGGCCGGGGAGGTTCCGCGCTTCCGCCATTACAACGAGGGCTTGTTTGTAGAATCGGAGATTGGAGAAGCGGTCCGCAAGGAATTGCGGGAGCTGGGCTATCGCATTCTCTCGCCCGAAGAGGGTGATCCCTTCGCCGTGGGCGGCTATCAGGCGATCCGTATCGATCCGGATACGGGAGTTCTGGAGGGCGGCTCCGACCCGCGCAAAGACGGCTGCGCGATAGGCTATTAGCAAAATAATGTTTAATTTGATGCTGCCGCACGCGGTCTAGGTTGGAAAGTTTACTTACCGGCCAATTCTTCATACTTGCTGATGTATTTGGCCACGGCCAGCACGAAGGTGGCGTGCGACCAAGTGAGCGGGGCGACGGAGAGGGGGCTGCCGTCAAACGGGTCAAGCTGCTCCGGCAGGACGCCGCTTTCCAGGGTATGGCGGACCACCCACTCCAGAGTCGATTTTGGCGAAGCTAAATCGGCAAGGGTTTGGGCCACCTCGATTTCCCATTCGGCATACCAAAGGGTGCAGATGATCCAGGGATTTCCGGGTATTCGTTCCGTGTCCGCGGAGCGCTGAAAATAATAGTCCCGTTTGTAGCGGGCAATGCCTCCGACCGGTGTTTGGACGGACAATTGCTCCTTGATCGAATGCATCGTGCGGATCACGCGTTCGTCATCAGCCGGCAGAACACCGAATTCGAAGATGCCGTACACGCTGCTTTCCGGGGTGAAATCCTTCACCCATTTTCCGTCCTCCTGAAACAGGCCGCGTATGAATCTGCCTTTTTGTTCATCCCATAGATGCTTGAGGATTCCGTTCTTAATGCGTTCGGCGGCATGCCGGTACCTTTCGCTGCGCTCTTCATCGCCGAACAGGCTGCAGAAGTTGGAGGCGGCGGACAGTCCTCCGTACACGGCCGAAGCGGTGAATGTATAGATGCCGCAGCGCTCCTCCCAAAGATCGTAGCTCGCTTTGGGAAGATCCAGTTCTGGTTCCATATAATTTTTCAGAAATTTGGCCGCTTTGCGGATCAGACTGCTGTACAGCGATTGCGCCATTTCAATGTTTCCTGACAGCAAACAGTACTGCCACATCGAGAACAGCACGAGTCCGGTCTCGTCCTCTTGGATCGGGAGTTGTTCTTTTCCTCCCGAGAAATAAGGATGCCAGCTGGAGCCGACGGTACCGTCCGGATTGTATTTGTGCTGCAAATATCCTCCCGGAGACAGCACATCCGAGCAAAACCGGAAAAACGGCGCGATCGTTGCCGAATATCCTGCCATCGACATGGCATAAGCGATTAATGCACCGTCTCTCGGCCACATATAGCTGTAATGGTCTCGGTTGTAATTGAGGATATCGGTGTCGTTGGCGGCGAGAATGGCTCCCCGGTTGTCGGTTTGCGTCCGCACGATCAACAGGCTCTGCTTGAACAGGTTGATCACACTTTCGCCAAGGTCGCCGTAGTTTCGCTCGTTTTTGTTGACCCAGCGCTGCCAGTAGATTTTGACCCGATCGATCAATTTTCCGGGGTTGCTTTCCCGCACATACAGATCCAGTTTTTTGACGGCCTCCAGCGTTTCCGCGACGCTCATCCAATAGTAGGCCGCCCGGTCCTCCAAAGGACCGATTTGCAGACGAAAGCCGATGGTGCTGTCCACCGAACCTTGGGCAATGGCATTGCTCATCAAGTGACCGTCCTCCGCATCCTTCCAAGTGCCCTCCGCATGATGGAATCTTTTGACCCCGGTCGTAAACTGATCGATTCCTTTTCCGCCCGCCGTGCCGTTAAACATGAAGTAGCGGTTTCTTTTGTAATGGAATACCGTATTGTTCTCGGGATAGTATACCGCCGTATCGCCGACTTCGCTTTCGTTAATGGACAGGTCTTGGCTGAAAAACAGGCGGATTTCCCGTTCCTTCCGCTGATGGTTGGTGACGATCACCCGTTTGAGGTAAATATTGTCCCGCTGATGGACGGCATCGTTCACGATCAGGGAAATTTCCATGCCGGAATGGTACAGCCGGACCTGCGTCACAAGCGAATCCTGAATATAGGATGCATTGACTTCCCAGCTTTCGTCGCTTAACCAGGCGAATTCCCCTTCGGCCCAAACCCCCACCCTGCAGGGATGTCCGGCAACATGATTCAATTGTCCGACATAAGGGTAGTATACGTCTCTGATAAAGGAATAGCGGTCGAGGTTGATAAGCATATTTCCGTTTCCGATAGATAATTGTCTCGGCATTATGATCACTTCCTTGTTTAGGCATCGCGATGAAATAACTTCCACTAAATTGGTGGCAAAGATCAATTAAACCGCTTGAACCTTTGCCGCCAAAAGTGGAACTAATTCCATCGCGAGCCCTTAGTCGTTCCGTTTGCTTATTGTGCTTTTAATACCTCCCCGTAAAGGCGGGCGGTTGCTTCCGCGATGCTTTGCCAGTTGAAATGTTCGATGATCTCCCGCTTGGCTTCCACCGTCAGGCGTTGAGCCTTCTCCGGATCGTTCAGCAGCGCGAGGATCTGCTCCGCCAACGCTTGAGGGCTTCCAGGTGCTGCCGTTAAACCTGTCTCATTGTGCCGCACGATTTCCGGCAAGCCGCCTGTTTCAGAGGCTACGACGGGAATACCGGCGGCCATCGCTTCAAGTGCGGCAATACCGAAAGGCTCGTACAGGCTGGGTACGACACATACATCGGCAGCGGACAAGAGGAAACGGCGCATTCGGTCGCTGATGCGGCCCGTAAAGAAGACGCGGTCTTTGGCAAGCCTTTGGGCCGACGCGATCAGGGCTTCCCGCTTCGGACCGTCCCCGACAATCCACAATCGTGTCTGCGGATACATGCGGAGAATTGCGGGCATTGCCTCTATCAGGTTATGAATGCCCTTTTCATGGACAAGCCTGCCGACATACAGGATATCGATTCCTTTTACTTTGGCGTCAGGGCAAGTCCGCTGTGCGGCCAGAAGCTTTCTTTCACGATGCAGGCGTGTCGGAAAGCTCAGGTCTGCCGGGTCGAAGCCGTTGGGAAGAACGGACACTTTATGCGGAGGAGGCCGAAAAAGGCCGTTGACTTCTGCTTCCATTGCCCGGCTGCAGACAATAATGCGGTCGGCTGCTGTGCTCATTCGGAATTCTTTAGCATGGATGGTCTTTTGCAAATCCGTATCCAAACGGCCGAAGAATCTGCCGGCTTCCGTCGCATGCAGCGTGGCGATGATCGGAATACCGAGGAACTCGCCCATTTCTTCGGCGGAGTCATGCACCAGCCAGTCATGCGCATGGATAAGGTGAAACCGCATGCCATTGTTCCACAGCTTTAGTGTATGCTGCACGAAGCCGATATTCATCAACAGCACCCATTCGGCAAAAGCTTCGCGGCTGACTGCGGAATTCACCGATACTCTGTGCACATGAACGCGATCTGTATATTCATATTCAGGGACAAACCCTGCCGAACGGGTGATGACGTGGATTTCGTGGTTCAACTCGGCCAGATGAACGGCAAGCCCATGAACGGAACGGGAAAGTCCTCCGACAATCATCGGAGGATATTCCCATGTCAACATCAGAATCCGCAAGGATCGGTTCATCGGCATGCTGTACTGTCCTTTCTGGAGGAATAGGAAAGAGTATGCAAATACAAATCCGCTCAATGTTCCCCGTTCATATATAGGGTATAGGTCGAAAACCCGGGAAACGCCTCACCGGGTTCGATATCCTTGGCGTCGGAATTTGTGTGCGGCGTCCAACCGGAAATTCCGCTGAATAAGCTTTCGTTGTCCGCTGAGGCAACCGGGAATTCGCCGGCGCCTGTGAACGGGACGGAACGAATCAGCGGAAGGTATAAAAGATTCGCAGCCATCAAACCGTATTCAGCCAGATAAGTATACTCGCGTGCAAGCGGTCCGAGACGGCAGGAGATGAGCTCGCCCTGAGCCGAAGTTTCCGGAGACGGCGGAATCAGGGGAAGCCGTATGTCATGATACTTCCAACGGCTTGGATCTCGGTTGTTCGCCGAAAGTGTGCGATAGATGCGGAGAAGCTTGGGAAAATATTCCCAAGCCGTCCGATAGTGCCTGCTAATTATCCGCCGGGAAGGGGCGGAGACGGTCCAGACCGCCTCTGCGGAAGTCGGCGCGGTGAACCGGATTTGAAGCATATCCAAGGCATGAATGCTCATAGATCGTCTTCCGAAATGCCCGTTGTAATTTTGACGAATGCGTCATATTTATTGGCTGCTTCCTCAATCGTCCGGTAATCGTCCCTGGTAATGGCGTGGAACGTGCGCGTTTCGCCCGTATGGTAATGCGCGGTCAAATTCGAAGACTGATCGTCGTAATCGACGTAAATGATTTGTCTGGACTCCATCGGAATCATGGTGCTCACACCTCCTTTTTCGTAAAAGAGCTGATGATTCGGATTAGGCTTGCTTTCATTTAAAGACAGCTGATGATATGCTCCCGGTAGCTGTCGATCAGTTCTTTGGCGTATTCCGGCTGTTCGGAATGAGCAATCACCACGAATACGGGATCGTCGGTATCCGGCAGCAGCAGCACCCAGCCGCGGTCGTGATGAAATTTGATGCCGTCCAGCAGTTCCACCTGTTTCCCCTTGGTCAGCTCCATCATCATCCGCATGATTTTGCCCTTGGCTTCCCACGGGCATTCAATGTGCTCGCGGTACAGGGAAAAGCGGGGAATCCACTGCAGCCATTCGGCGAGCGAAACTCCGCTGTCGGCAATATGCCGGGCGATTAGACCGGCTGCGTAAATCGCATCGAATAATGGATGAAAATCAAGCTCGGGGGATACCTCCATGATCGCGCGCACATTTTCTTTGGTGCGCACGGTGCGGCTTCCGAGATTTTCGGAAATATATTCGATTATGTTCGGAGCGCTTACCGGAATTCCGATGCACTGGTTTTTGCGATATTGGAAAAAGGACATCAGCTTGATGATGGAAAGCTGATCTTCCTTGACGGGCTCGCCCAAATGCGTGAACAATTTCATATTTTTGCCGTCATGATCGATCATTATTCCTAAATCGGCCCGGTTCTCCTTGATGAAGCGGGATATGTCGTTCATAGTTTTTCCGGAAGCCGGCAACATAATCAATTGTGCGTTCAAATGCTCCATCATTTTGCCCAGCATCCGCCTGACCAGCGGATTGTGCGCGGCCGCGACCACTGTCAAACGGGAGCTTGAGCCGCCTTGGATTTCCATAAATAATTGCTGAAGATAAGCTCTGATGGCGGAATAATCGTTTTGGTTAACGCCCAATCCGGAAATCGGGGATCTGACGTAGTCTTCCTGCCAGAAGGCATTCTCCACCTTGCGCTCCAGCTTTTTGGCAATCGGAAGTCCTTGCTCGTCGTAGCATTCAAAACTGCAAATCTCCGTCCCGCTCTTGGCCGACATCTGTACATGGATGCCCCCTTGGGCCGATCCCCGGCGGATCGCGAAGCGGACCACCGGAGGCGTCGCTTCATCCAGATCAATGGTGTTTGCGCCCACGGACGCAAGACCTGACGCGATAACTTGTTTGATTAATTTGCCGTAAGGATGGGGGCAGGAACTGACGGTAAAGGTTTTTCCGACGCCCAGGGAGCCGTAAGCCTCTGCGAATTTGGCTGCAAATTCCGGAGTGATCTCAACGTTGGCAATCCCCGAAACGCCATTGGATTTATACAGCGTCCGGCTGGCTTGATCCCCCCAGATGAGCGAAGAATGAAGCAGTGTGTTTTCGCGAATTTGTTTATTGGGCCAAACCTTAACCTGCGGTTTAATTTGTGTTTTGGCACCGATCACACATTGGCTGCCGATGACCGAACCGTCGGAAAAATAAGAGTCGGGGTGGCATTGAATGCGGCTGCACAGGGTTGCTCCATTCAGTTCGTTCTTCTCTTTGATATGGTTCATATCCCACAAAATCGTTTGCTGGAGGGAACTGCCCTTGGAAATCCGGTTGTTTTTGCCGATCACGCAGTACGGTCCGATTTCGACGTCTTCTTCCAGCTGTGAATGATCTCCGATAAAGGCTGGTCCGATCCAACGGACTCCGGGATGGAGATCGACGTTCTCCCCGATAAAAATTCGCGGCTGCACTTCCCTGCCTTTAATGCGCACGTTCACCTTGCGATCCAGCATATCGAACTGGCTTTGGCGGTATTGCGTTAAATTTCCGATATCCGACCAATATCCTTCGCTGACGTGACCGTAAAGGGGGACGCCGTTTTTCAGCAGCTCGGGAAAAAGCTGATTGCTGAAATCATATTCACGATCGAAAGGAATAAAGTTCAAGACTTCCGGCTCCAATATATAAATGCCGGTATTGACGGTGTCGCTGAACACTTCGCTCCAGTCGGGCTTTTCAAGGAAACGGTTGACTTTGCCGTCTTCATCGGTCATCACGATCCCATATTCCAACGGTTCGTTTACATGGGAAAGCACCATGGTGGCCAGCGCATTTTTTCGTTCGTGCTCTTTAGCGGCCGTGCTCAGATCAAAGTCCGTCAGCGCATCTCCGCTGATCACAATGAAACGTTCATCGAGAAAGGCCTGCGCGTTTTTGATGCTGCCGGCTGTGCCCAGGGGAACCGTTTCTTCAAAGTAATGCAGCCGGACGGACCAGTCGCTCCCGTCCCCGAAATAGCTGCGGATGACTTCCGGCATGTACTGTACGGTTACGGCAATTTCGGTAATGTCATGATCCCGCAGCAGTTCAATGATGTATTCCATGCATGGACGATTTAACAAAGGAACCATCGGTTTGGGAAGATGGCAGGTGAGGGGACGCAGGCGGGTTCCTTTGCCCCCTGCCAGAATGACGGCTTTCAATGCTGATTCCCTCCTAGAAAATTAGTTTGACCCGGATGCCTGCAAATGTCGTTCATGATCGAATCAAGAGCGGTTCCGGAGTAAAGAAATACAGGTCATGAAAAATATCCTTCATTCTGGAGGCGATGATCTCCCAATTGTATTCGTTCTGCAGTTTTTGGTAAGCGGCCTCTGCCATCAGGCTTCCCAATTCGGGCTGGAGCAGAAGTTCGCTAATGTGCCAACTCAACGACTCGACATGCCCGGGCAACGCCTTATAGCCGTCCTTGCCGTGGTTGATGATTTCCGCCAAACCGCCGACATCGGAAACGACGACGGGTATGCGATGCTTCATGGCTTCCAAGGCCACAATGCCGAACGGTTCGTACAGGCTTGGAATGACGCAGAGATCGGCCGAAGCGTACAAGCTTTCCTTCAAGGCATTATCGACATATCCGACAAAAGCAACCCGGTCTCCAAGATGCTCCGCTTTGTGCATCAGTTCATTCTTCATCGGTCCCTCGCCGGCGATCACTAGTTTGGCGTTCGGGACTTGGGCAAGCACGCGCGGCATGGACTCGAGCAGAACCTGAACCCCTTTCTCAAACACCAGGCGTCCGATGAAAAAGATGACTTTTTCTTCCGCGCGGAACCATGGCAGGCGACCGGGCCTCGAAGACGTCGCGGATAACGGCTGTTTCAGCGCGATGCCGTTGGGGATGATCGTGATTTTATCCTCCGGCAGCCGGAAAATATTCGTTAGCTCCCGTTTCATATAATCGCTGCAAACAAACACACGTCTTGCTTCATAAGTCAGCTTCCATTCGATGCCGTGTATCTTGTGCTGCAGATCGGTATGCAAATTTCCTTGATTTCGTCCCCATTCCGTCGCATGAATGGTGGCGACCAGAGGGATTCCGTAGCTGTGCTTGATTTCTCTGGCCGCATGGTAAACCATCCAATCATGGGCATGGAGCAGGTCGATTCTGCCCCCGTGCTCTTTCCACTGCACCAAATGATCGACCATAGCGAGATTCATTTCGAACGTCCAGTGATAGAAATCGGTATCGCCGGAAGTGAGCAGGGGAAGGCGATGCACATACACGCCGTTCAGCCGTTCAAAGTCCGGCGAACCCCAATGCGAAGTGGTGACGACATGCACGATTTCGCCCTGCGCGGCCAACGCTTCCGCAAGCTCGCTGACGGCGCGGGATAAACCTCCCACATATTTGGGCGGGTATTCCCAAGCGAGCATGAACGTATTCGGGCGTTCCCCGGTTTCCTCAAGCAACTGCTTCCAGCGTTGAATATCGGGAACAATGGCGATCGGGGAAACCGCGACAAGCACCCGGTAATCCAGATAATCGACCTCCGTCAGGCAGTTATCTTTTGCCTCAAGCTCCCGCAGAAACCGTTCGTCGATGTGCTCTTGATCGATCATATTGCACAATTGATTGAAGCATCCGAGATGATCTTTGGTCCGGCGGACCGCATAGTCGACCACGGAGCCGGTATCCATGATGAAAGCCCAGTCGCTGCTTTGGGCCAGCATCAGTTCCCTGACGGCTTGGTTTAACGCTCTTTTCAGCAGAGAAGCCGGCATGGAATGCGTGCTAAGCAGATGCTGGTGCTTGGTCGCCAATTGAATCATTCGTTCCTCGGCCTGATGCAGGTGCCGGTAAATCCAGTCGTTGTTGCCCTGCAGCCATACTTCCGCTGAGTGGTTCCTGCCCCAGCTGGATTCATTGACAAAGCCCGTATCGGATAAGGGATATCTCTCCAAATATTCGGAAGGCGTGATCATGCGGATCTGATTTTGGTGATGATGGATTTTGCGGCTTAGAATCTCGATCCACATCGGTCCTTCATACCACCAGTGGCCGAATAATTCGGCATCGTAGGGGGATACGATGATCGGCGGCCGATCCAGCCGGGAATGCCAGGCTTCCGCTTGTTTTTGACGGTTGAATATAAAATTTCCGGCATGCATGGACGCTTTATTGCGCGCCCATTCCGGGTTGTACGGTTCGCGGTGCGCGCCGGGTCCCGTAATGCGGTAATATTTGATGCCGGTATTGATTCGTTCATGGGTCGGGAGCACGTAAGGACGGATATACTCCCATTCTTCGGGATCGTTCCAACCGAGATCCCAACCGATATCTCGGTAATATTCGCGGTAGTCGTAATCGCCGGGATATCCGAAATCCTTGCTCCAGACCTGCTCTGACGATTCGGGGTCCCTGGCAAAAACGGAAACTCCGTAGGGGGTCATCAACGGAGCATACAGCTCCCGGTTGGGTCGGGGGGTTGCATACTCGATGGCGGCAGCATCGGCAAAGAAATAGTCGATGCCCAGCGATTTCAGGATCCGGTCGATGCCATTCGTAAAGCCGCATTCCGGAAGCCATACTCCCCGCGGTTTTCTAGCGAAATACCGTTCGTATTCGCGTACGGCTGTCGCCAACTGTGCATAGATGGCTTCCTCGGTTTTCATCAGGGGCAAAAATCCGTGGCTTGCCGCGGAAGTAATAATCTCGATTTTCCCGATGTCTTGGAAATATTTGAACTTTGTGACGATGTTTCGGTCACAGGATGTATACAATACCTTCAAAATGCGAAGCCGTCCCGCGTACATTTCGGCGAGCGGAAGAAAGCGGCGGTCACCCCGCAGCCTTGATTTTTCCTTGTCTGCCAATTCGATCAGCCGTTCCAAATGTTTCAAATATCGATTTTGCATCAAGGGATCGCTGAACAAGGAAAGAAGCGTCGGGGAAAAGGAAAGGGTCATTCTGAAGTCCACACCGTCATTAAGGAGACGGTCGAATATATCGATCAACGGGAGATACGTTTCGGTCATCGCTTCGTGAAACCAGCGTTCTTCCATATAATCATCTCGGTCGTAATGACGGATATAGGGCAGATGGGCATGCAGAACGAGAGCAAGATACCCTTGAGGACCGGTTTTCGAATCGATTTGATTTTGCATATATTCGCCGACCTCACTTACTTTGGGAATAGGCATTAAAATTTTCAAAAAAATGCGGCCTGATTCTTTTGGACAGGGTCTGCTGACGAGCTTCCTCGACCACACTGACGATCGGCTCTCCCCATGTAGCCTTGAAGTTTCTCGGGGTGGCGGCAAAATTGGAGCGAAGAAGCGGAATGAACTGCCTTTCCAAGGTATAGGTTCCCATGTCGACGACGTAAGTGGCTCCGGAATTTACCCCGTGTATGTACCAGTTCACAGCTTCGGGAGTGAGTTCGATGTCCACATGGGAGTGGGCGTTGTTTCCGTTAAAATACACATGAGTCACATCATAAACGCGCAGGATTTTCGGCATCCCTCCCCAATCACATTGAAAATGATTCGATACGAGCCATCTTCTGCGATTACTGATTTCCCAGTAAACGTAAAGCGTGCGGGCATCGCGGACCATCAGCTGCAAAAGATCCTTATGGTAGCGGTCCGGCACCTCATAACCCGATGTTGGAATCGGAGCTTGTACTTGAGCGGTGTTCATTTCATTCTCCTTCCATCTGTTGGGAATTTGTTTGTTAATACGATACAAGTTACGATGGGTATTTGAGGATCATGAATATTTTTTCAGAAAAAATCATGAAAAAATTTTCACCGATCATCTTTTAGGACATTTATTAGCCTGAAATCAATCGGGTTGATTTATACATATGAGCGACCGCGGAAAAGTATGTAAGTTCCTGTTATTATCGCTGTTTTCAATGAATTTGAAATATTTCGTATTGGTCAAAAATATACGAGTATTACCCATTTTTAAATATTATGTAAATGTCTTGTTTTCAATAGGAAAACATTCCCTGATGAGGAATAACCAAAAGGATAGATTGGATTTTCGGCTATGTCCGAAAAAGAATCGTTTCGTCCGGGAATATCGTATACTATTGTATAATTCACAAAATCAGTCATAATTTGTTATGGCTAATTTCCATCAGGAGTGGAGGAAAATGAATACACAAACGATTCTGTTTGATTTGGATGATACACTGATTCACTGCAATAAATATTTTATTTCCGTAATCGAACGTTTTGCCCGGCTGATGGCGGAATGGTTCAAGGGATACCCGTTTACCGCCGAGGATTTCAAGCGAAAGCAATCCGAGCTGGATTTGGCTGGTGTGCACGTGCATGGATTCGTGAAAGACCGGTTTCCCCAATCCTTGGTTGAAACGTATGCGTATTTTTCCGAGCTCACCGGAAGAAAAAAGAGAGCCGAAGAAGAAAATTTCCTGTTCCGGCTGGGCTTGTCTGTTTATGAACAGGAGTACGAGCCGTATCCGTTTATGTCCGAAACTTTGGATCATTTGAAAAATCAGGGGCATGAGCTTTGTCTATATACGGGAGGAGATCAGGCGGTACAAACCTTCAAAGTGCGGCAGATGAATCTGGAATCCTATTTTGAAGACCGGATCTTCATCAGTCCTCATAAAACGACGGATGTTTTGGAAGGCGTCCTGAAAACAATGGATCTTGAACGCAGCTTGACATGGATGATCGGCAATTCCGCCCGAACGGACATTATCCCTGCACTGGAAGCTGGAATCAACGCCATCCATATTCCTGCGAGCAAGGAATGGGAGTATAATTCCGTGGAGATCAACATTGAGCCCCGCGGCGTTTTCAAAAAGCTTCCTTCTCTTAAGCACGTGCCCCCAACCATCCGAAATCACATTTCCGGCAAATGAATTCAATCGGATGCCTAAGTCTAGCGGTAATATGTCAAGTCCCTGAATCATGAAAATTGGAAATTTATTGATAAAAAAACCGAAAAATCGGGGCTTTGCCAACAATCTGGAGGGGCGCAAGCCCTTCTTTTTTCTTTATTCAAGGAGGCTTGTAGGAATACGTAGGATTTCATAGGATTTCGTAGGCAGGATGTTAAGATGCGAATATCATTTGTACAATAATACAATAAAGTGTTTACAGTGCGGTTTATATGACATTTAGCAGCGTTTTTTAGTGCGGTTTTTCTATGAAAATATAAATATATAAAAACTGCAAAAGGGTGAGTATGAATGAAGAAGATTATCGGAAGTAAAGTTTCGTATCTGCTGGTAAGCCTGACTTTATTTGTGGGACTGCTCGCAGGATGCGGAGGATCCGGCAATTCGGATGGGGGCGCAAGCAATCAACCAGGAGGATCCGGCGGCTCAGGCGGGGGAGAGTCCATTAAAATCGGTGCCAACTTGGAGCTTTCAGGCGCGGTTGCCTCTTATGGACAGTCGATTGCCGAAGGGATAGACCTTGCGGTTGAAGAGATCAACAAAGGCGGCGGCATTGACGGCAAGAAGCTGGAAATCATTAAAGTGGACAACAAGTCCGACGCGGCGGAGGCAACCAATGCGGCGATCAAGCTGACCAGCCAGGATAAGGTTTCCGCCATTATCGGCGCTGCAACGAGCGGAGACACGGTGGCTCAGGTTCAGGTGGTAACGGATAACCATACCGTGCTGCTGACTCCTTCCGGAACAAGTCCGATTGTAACAGTGGGACAGGATGGGAAAGTAAATGACTACGTCTTCCGTACCTGCTTTATCGATCCGTTCCAAGGCAATGTTGCCGCCAACTTTGCAGCCAAAGAACTGAAGGTGACGAAGGCTGCAATTTTTGCCGACAGCGCCAGCGATTATGCGAAAGGCCTGGCTGTTTCGTTTAAAGACACCTTTACCAAAGCCGGAGGCAGCATCGTATCCGAAGAAGCCTATGTCGCCAAGGATACCGACTTCCGCGCTACATTGACCCGCATCAAAGCAGCGAATCCGGAGTTTATCTTCATTCCGGGATATTATGAAGAAGTTGGCTTGATCATCAAGCAAGCGCGCGAGCTCGGCATTACGGTTCCGTTCATGGGCGGCGACGGTTGGGATTCTCCGAAGCTGGTGGAACTGGCCGGTGCTGCTGCATTGAACAATACCTATATCACCAACCACTATTCCTCCGAGGATCCGGACAAGACGATTCAAACTTTCGTAACAGCATTCAAAGGCAAGTATAACGGGAAATCCCCGGACGCATTCAATGCTCTCGGTTACGATTCGGTCTATCTGTTGGCTGACGGTATCAAGCGTGCGGGCTCGGCCGATGGTGCCAAGATCAAGGATGCTTTGGCGCAAACCAAGGATTTGGCTCTTGTTTCCGGTAAGATTACGATTGACCAGCAGCACAATCCGGCTAAAACTGCGACTGTATTGGAATATAAAGATGGAAAGCAAGTATTTAAGACAAAGGTTAATCCTTAAAGCCGCAGCAGGGAGATGGGGGGGGAGATCCTCCTCATCTCTTTTTTTTGGGTGGATAAAGCTGGAAGTAAATAGTACTGGAAGGAGAGATAGAAATTTATGGATTGGATTCAGCAGATTGTCAACGGCATTTCTCTTGGCAGCATTTATGCCTTAATAGCGCTGGGCTATACGATGGTATATGGAATTATCAAACTAATCAATTTTGCTCATGGCGATGTTTTTATGGTCGGCGCATTTGTCGGTTTTTACGCAATTGAGAGCTGGAAGCTAAGCTTTATCCCGGCACTGCTAGTTGCGATGGGCATAAGCGCGGTCCTTGGAGTGGTCATTGAAAGAGTCGCATACAAAAGACTGCGAAATGCAACCAGAATTGCCGCATTAATAACGGCAATCGGGGTTTCGCTGTTTATCGAATACGGAACCATCTATATTCGCGGGGCGCAGCCGGAAGCCTTTCCCAGTGTATTGCCGGATCAAATCTTCAAAGTTTTTGGCGCCTCGATCAGCAGTCAGTCGATATTTATACTCCTTATTTCCATCATTTTAATGCTCATTCTGCAATTTATCGTCCATCGGACCAAAATCGGCAAGGCCATGCGGGCGGTTTCCTATGACGCGGAAGCGGCTCGTTTGATGGGGATCAATGTGGATCGGACGATCTCCGCCACATTTGCCATCGGTTCCGCATTGGCGGGGGCGGCCGGGGTCGCTTTCGGGGTATACTATACCAAAATCGAACCGCTCATGGGGGTCATCCCCGGTTTGAAGGCTTTTGTAGCAGCTGTTCTGGGAGGCATCGGGATTATCCCCGGGGCGATGATCGGCGGTCTCGTTCTCGGAATCGTAGAAACGATGGTAAGCGCTTTCGGTTATTCCCCGTGGAGGGATGCCGCAGCATTTGTCATTCTAATCTTGATCCTTATTTTTAGGCCGTCCGGTATTTTGGGGAAAAATACCCGCGAGAAAGTGTAGGTGATGCAGGCATATGAAAAAAATAATGGGATTTTCGATATTTGTCCTTTTATCCGCAGTCAGCTATGGAATTGTGCAATCGCTCATAAGCGCCGGAATGTTGAATCAATTTTATTCGAATACACTCATATTCATTGCGATCAACGTTATTTTGGCAGCCAGTCTGCATCTGGTTATCGGCATTACAGGCCAATTCTCTATTGGACATGCCGGATTTTTAGCCGTAGGTGCATATATTTCCGCCATTTTCACGATGAAATTGCATCTTCCGTTTGTTCCGGCGCTGGCAGCAGGGGGAATTGTCGCGGCATTGGCGGGTTTGCTTGTCGGGATTCCCAGCTTGCGCTTGAAAGGCGATTATTTGGCGATTGCCACTTTGGGTTTCGCGGAAATTATTCGGGTCGTGTTTCTGAATATTGATTATGTCGGAGGCGCGGCCGGAATGCAGGTCTCTCATTTCACGAGCTGGTCGTACGCCTTCGTGAGTCTTTTTGTCACTTTGCTGGTCATCATGAATTTTACGAATTCAACGCACGGCCGGGCCTGTATCGCGATCCGTGAAAATGAAATTGCCGCCGATGCCATGGGGATCAATACCACCTATTACAAAGTGGTTGCTTTTGCGATCGGATCCTTTTTTGCGGGGATTGCCGGAGGGCTGTATGCCCATAACTTTTATATCATTCAGCCGTCGAACTTTGGCTTTTTGAAATCCTTCGACATTTTGATCTTTGTGGTTCTTGGAGGACTGGGAAGCTTGTCGGGAGCCGTCTTTGCGGCGATCTTGATGACGATTGTCTCCACCTTCCTGCAGGGCTATCCGGAAACGAGGATGATCATTTACAGCGTCGTGCTGGTGATCGTCATGCTGTACCGCCCGCAGGGATTGATGGGAACCAAAGAAATTACCGCTTATCTGGGCAAGTGGACGGGTGCGAAAGGGGAAGACGCGTATGGGAAATAAAGCCTTGCTTCATGTCAAGGATGCGGGTATCCATTTCGGCGGATTGAAGGCCTTATCGGGATTAAACATGGAAATCGAACAAGGAGAACTGGTTGGATTGATTGGACCGAACGGCGCCGGCAAAACCACTTGCTTTAATCTGCTTACCGGCGTATACACACCGACTGAAGGAGAGATCCTGTTCGAGGGCAAACGCCTGAATGGCCTGGCTCCCTACCAGATTACGCGCAGGGGAATCAGCCGGACCTTCCAAAACATCCGTCTGTTCAATGAGCTTTCCGTATTGGACAACGTCAAGGCAGCCTATCATTCGTTGGCGAAGCACTCCATTGCCAGTTCGATTCTGCGTCTTGCCTCGCATTTTGCGGGAGAGAAAGAAATGGAAGACAAAGCGCTGCAGTTTCTGCGGATTTTCCAATTGGAAACCTATAAAGACGAGAAAGCGAAAAACCTGCCCTATGGGCAGCAGCGGAGGCTGGAAATCGCCAGAGCGCTGGCCGCCGGTCCCAAGCTGCTGCTGCTGGATGAGCCGGCGGCCGGGATGAATCCGCAAGAGACAATTAAGCTCATGGAACTGATCGCCTTTATCCGAAAGGAGTTCAAGCTGACGATTTTGCTGATTGAGCATGACATGAAGCTGGTGATGGGGATCTGCGAGAGGATTTATGTTTTGGATCACGGACAACTCATTGCCCAAGGAACACCGGAGGAAATCCGCAACCATCCGAAGGTTATCGAGGCCTACCTGGGAGAGGAGGTTAAGAGTGCCCATGCTTAAGGTGGATCAAATTGATGTATATTACGGAAATATACAAGCCCTCAAAGGGGTCTCTCTGGATGTTCATCAGGGGGAGATCGTGACCTTGATCGGGGCCAACGGCGCAGGCAAAAGCACACTTCTTAAAACGCTGTCCGGATTGCTGAAGCCTAAGCAGGGGGTTATCCAATATATGGGGGAATCCATTTCCGGCAAGCCCGCTCAAGAGATTGTCAATGCGGGAATTTCCCATGTGCCGGAAGGCCGCCGAGTGTTTGCCAACATGTCTGTCGAAGAAAATCTCGAATTGGGCGCCTTTGCCAGAAAGGATTCGAGAGGCATTCGTGAGGATTTGCATATGGTATATGAGCTCTTCCCGCGACTGCTTGAGCGTCGAAAACAGCTGTCCGGCACACTTTCCGGCGGTGAACAGCAGATGCTGGCCATGGGACGGGCGCTCATGGCGCGTCCGAAGCTCCTTTTGATGGATGAGCCCTCCATGGGGCTTGCACCGCTGCTGGTGAAGACCATTTTTCAGATTATTGAAGAAATCAACCGAAACGGCACAACGATTCTGTTGGTTGAACAAAATGCCAACATGGCTTTATCCATTGCCAACCGGGCGTATGTCATTGAAACGGGAAGTGTCGTGATCTCCGGAACGGCGGAAGAGCTGCAGGCCAGCGAACAAGTGAAAATGGCCTATCTTGGCGGTCATTAGCTTTGTAAACACGGGTGCCGGTGTGCTATTCTACGATTGTGGGAATAAATTCCGGAGAGGTGCCCGAATTTGCAGAAGCGTGGTGTCGACATACTCGATGTCAATATTCGAAGCGCTGGCTATGAAACTGGCGCAGGGATCATCAAGAATATCGCCTTTCGCATTCAAGCGGGAGAATGGGTTGGACTGATCGGCCCGAACGGTGCAGGCAAAAGCACGACGATCAAGTCCATATTGGGTCTGCTGAAGCAAGTGGACGGAGATATCCGGTTTACCGGCGAGAAAAAAATTATGCCTATATTCCCGAACGTCCTATATATTTCGATGAAATGACGCTGTGGGAGCATCTGGAGCTGGCTGCCGCGGCTTTTCAGATGGAGCGGGAAGCTTATTCAGGCAGGGCGGAGCAGCTTTTGCGGCAATTTCGTTTGTGGGAGGTCAGGCATCCGTGCAGTTGATTTTGTCGATGGCCTGGATGGGGATTGTGTGGCCCTTGTTC
Source organism: Ferviditalea candida (assembly GCF_035282765.1). GTDB lineage: Bacteria > Bacillota > Bacilli > Paenibacillales > KCTC-25726 > Ferviditalea > Ferviditalea candida. Next base: position 146,323 of record NZ_JAYJLD010000005.1, read on the forward strand.
GCGGGCAGACTGTATTGGAACGCAGTGCAGATGATCAGCTACTTCGGCTTCGTATATTTTTATAAAATGAATGATATGATGTGTAAGCAAATGCTGGAATCGCGCTGGGAGAGGTTCCGGCTTTTTTTGCAAAAATGCTGTTTTCCATGATCTCGGGCTTGTTATTTCTGAAGTTAAGCTATGCGGTTGGCGGAAATGCGCCGGTCATGGCCGGATTGGCGTCGGCAGCGGCCTTCACCGGTTTGGGATGGATGATGCGGAGATGGAGGGCAGATACAGGTCTGATTGAACGCAAACCCGCCTTCCGGTTCAACCGTCCGCTGATTTTTCGCGACTCGGCGCCGCTTTTTCGCAGCAGGACCTCTGTGCATGTGCTGACGGAGCACGGGATCAAGACGCTTTTACGGAGATGGAAATACGTCAAATTTCTTTTGCAGCTCACCTCGATCGGTGTCATCATGCTGTTGATGCTTCCGTTCTGGTGGGGAATTCCTGTCTTTATATTGATGGGAGCGGCCGGCGCTTACTTCGGTTCGCGGATGATGACGTCTTTCTAGGGGTCTGTTCGACGGAATGATTTTCGTGAATTTTTATTAAAGATCTGTTGCGTAAGCGGAGTATTGGGAAGATGCCGGAAGAGCGACTTTGGCTTTGAGTTTCAACCATCGATAGCCCATTCATAATAGAAACTCAAAACAACTGAGCTCGAAGGCATTTTCCAATACGCAGCTGGAAGCGGCAATCAAATGAATACACATGGATTAAAAATTCACAATCTTGATTTCGTCGGACAGACTCCTAGTCTGCTCGCCGCGCCGCGGCAGAATGGAAGTGAAGCGCCCATGACATACTAGTCATGACAATGACAATGGGGGCGTTAACCATCGGATATTTGCAAAAGAGTCCGGAGGCGGGTAATCCGCATCATTTTGAAGGAGGACGTTTTCGCGTTTCCGCAGATTCTCTCGGGGAGGTCAGAATTCCCGCAGGAGCGTACTATGGTCCGCAAACCCGCCGAGCGGTGGAAAATTTTCCGATCAGCGGACTGAGATTGCCAAGGCGTTTTATTCGAGCGCAAGCGCTGATCAAGGCATCTGCGGCAGCGGTGCATATGCGTCTGGGCGAGCTGGACGGACGAATCGGCAGCGCCATCGTGCGGGCAGCCGAGGAAGTGGTGGAGGGGAAGTGGGATGATCAATTTGTGGTCGATGTCTATCAGGCAGGCGCGGGAACTTCTCAGAACATGAACGCCAACGAGGTGATTGCGAACCGCGCTTTGGAACTGCTGGGGGAACCGTTCGACAACAAAAAGGTCATCCATCCGAATGACCACGTCAACCGGGGCCAATCGACGAACGATACGATTCCGACTGCCATTTACATATCGGCCTATGAGTCACTGCGGGAAGAATTATTTCCCGCCTTGGACCGATTGTTCGGGGCGCTGTACGATAAGGGGAAGGAATTCGATCCGATTCTGAAATCGGGAAGAACCCATCTTCAGGACGCCGTTCCGCTTCGGCTCGGCCAGGAGTTTATGGGATATGCCTATACAGTCAAAGACGCAGCGGCCGCCCTGGAACGCGCTTCACAAAGGCTGCTGGAAATCGGCATCGGCGGCAATGCTGTAGGTACGGGTGTGAATACCCGCCCAGAATACATCCCCATGATGCTGGAGGAGCTCAGCAGGCGGACCGGCGTTCAGTGGAGGGAGCCGTCCGACCGCTTTGCCTTTATGCAGAATCCGTCGGCAGCGTTGGCCGTCAGCGGACACGTGCGCGAATTGGCCGTGCATTTGATCAAAATTTCGAGCGATCTTCGGCTGTTGAGCTCGGGGCCGAATACGGGCCTGGCGGAAATTCGGCTGCCCGCAGTGCAGCCCGGCTCATCGATCATGCCCGGCAAGGTCAATCCTGTTATTCCGGAAATGCTGTATATGGTTTGCTGCCAAGTCATCGGCAACGATACGGCGATTCAAACCGCAATGGCAGGCAGCCAGCTGGAAATCAATGTGATGATGCCGGTCATCACCCATAGCCTGCTCCAATCGATTTCGATCATGTCCAACGCCGTGCAGGTATTCGTCGACAAATGTGTCGTCGGCATTACTGCCGATTCAGAGCGCTGCGCTTATTGGGCGGACCGCAGCCTTGCGATGGTCACACTTTTGAATCCTCTGATCGGTTACGATCGCGCGGCGGAAATCGCCCGCCGCTCCTTGGAAACCGGGCGTTCGATCAAAGATTTGGTTGCTGCTGGGGGACTCGTCCCGCAGGAACAATGGGACGAATTGATTTTGAATTCGACGGGGAAAAGCTGATCCAACGCTGGAATCCGTCCGAATCCTTCGGCGCAAGACGTTTATCTGAATAAGGATTGCAGCCCGTTGCCGGCGCATCCTCCAGAGCATACACCAACCCAGGGTTAGCTGCATAGGCTAATGTATACTGATGCAGGAGTGGGGAATATGGTAGTTACGATAAATTTGGCGGCGGTCAACATCAATGCGCAAAATACGAACACCACTTTGTCCGTGGGGGAAAACGCCATGGCGGCATGGATGTCGCATAATAAGCAGAATTACGGAAACGGGCAATATATGGGGAACCAGGTGACACCGAACAATCTGATTGTGATCGCCGATAATGACGTGGTGGATATGCCGGTCAACGATAATGACAATGCGCCGGTTGTTCAGAACCAGCAGTTCTGATTTTCTTGGCTAATGGTCGTTGAAACTCACGAAAGCCAGTCTACCGCATAAATTAATGTAGATCAGGACTGGGGTGACGTATTATGGCGGTAATCATCAACATGATCGCAATCAATGTCAATTCCCAGACTACCAACTCTGCGGTTGCAATAGGGGAAAACGAACAGGCCGCCTGGACCTCCCATAATAAAAGCAATTTCGGTAATGGAGTGTTCGTCGGTAATACACTTGCGCCCAACAACATCATCATTATTTCCGATAACGATATCATCGATATGCCGGTGAACGACAACGACTTCGTGCCATCCGGGCAGAATCAGCAGGCGTAAAGGGGTCGATGCGGAGTGGGGAACAAAGCGGTGGTCATATTCAACAAGCTGGATGTAACGAACATCGATAACAATTCGGGTATTTTCATCGGAAATAATTATGCCAACGGCTGGAATACATTTATGAAAACCAACAATGGATTCGGCCATTCGGGAGACCACAGCATTATATCCTACAACAGAAGCGCAGTGATTGATAACGACATGATCGATGCGCCTATGACCAATTACAGCATGATGGTGGACCGGAGGCAGTATGAAAGAAATCATACCTTTGTCCATTTGGATTCCATTGAAGTAAATAACATGGATATGAATTCTTCCGTTTCCGTCGGCGAAACCAACCAAAATGAATGGGGAAATTTCGAAAAGAATAATTTTGGCAACGGAAGATTCGTCGGAAACTCGATCATTCCAAACAACAAAAGTATTATTAAAGACAATGATATTGTGGATAATCCGGTGGAGGACTATGAACATTTCGCTCCGGCCGGTTCCACATTTTAAAACGGAGTTTTTAAAAGAAAGAACCGTTCCGCGGCAATGCTTAGGGTATTGCTTTGGCGGAGCGGTTAGTTTCCGGTCCTCGGCGAGACAATTCTTATTGGCAAAAAAACTACCTCTATACGCGGTCGCTCATCATTGAAACGACCTCGATGGAGGTTTTTTATTGCTCACGGATATATTCGCGCTCCCCGGTTGTGCGGTTATAATAGACGCGATATTTAAAGCCGTCCTTTGGATCGATGAATACTTCCTGGGTTTTTTCCAAAGACCCGTCATACAGCCCTTGGGGATGCTTGCCATCGTCTCTTTCTTTATAGCGGCGGTCAAAATAACGCCAGCTGAGCCAGATCAGCACAACCAACATGGCAGCCTGCAGAAGAAACCACCCGGACAGGAGCAGCATGCTTATTCCTGCTTTCTCGCTTTGACGGCTGTGCCATAAGCTACGATTTCGCTCATGTTGGACCCGATGTCGCCGCTGTCGAATCGCATCATAACGACGGCGTCAGCTCCCATGGCATGGGCGTTCTGGACCATTCTGTCCATCGCCTGTCTGCGGGCGTCCTCGATCATTTGCGTATATTGTTTGATTTCTCCGCCGACTAGCCCCTTTAACGAAGCGAGAATATCCCCGCCGATCCCTCTTGCCCGAACGACTACGCCGAAGGCGGTCCCAAGCACTTCCGTTACCTCGAAGCCTTTAATGTTTTCCGTTGTGGTGACGATCATGAAATCATCTCCTTATCGATCCGATATATATTACATACGCAGCAGGCTGGGGAAGGTTCCCGCTGAGCTTGAATGTGCGGCTTTGCATAAAAAGCCGATGGATATTAATAATGGACAGGGGAGCTTCACCATTTATTGTTTACATGCCGGGGGTAATATAATATAAAAAGAATAAAGTCAGTCGGAACAGGGGGCGGGACGGTTGAAGTCGGGAGAAGAATATGAAATATATCCGTTGGGGGAGCGCGCGGCAACGGTCAGATTCGGCGCCGTGATCGATCCCGATATTCACAATCGTGTCCGGGCGATGATGTCCGTACTGCGGGAAAAGCCTTTTCCGGGGTTAGTGGAAGCCGCGCCTGCATTCACTTCCGTAACGGTCTATTATGATCCGCTGCGGGTCGCAAGCGATGCCGCAACGCCATATGACGCCGTTTGCCTGCATCTGAAAGAGACGCTGTTGCAGGCTGAGCTTCATCCCCCAAAAGCCCCAAGAACCGTGGAAATTCCCGTTTGCTATGACGGCGGCTTTGGACCGGATCTGGCGCAGGTGGCGGAATGGAACGGGCTGACGAAGGAGGAAGTGATCCGTATTCATTCCGAGCCGGTATATACGATTTACATGATTGGATTTGCCCCGGGCTTTCCTTATCTGGGGGGGATGTCGGAGCGAATCGCGGCACCGAGAAAAAGCTCTCCGCGAATGATGGTGCCTGCAGGATCGGTGGGAATCGCGGGCAAACAGACGGGGATTTATCCGTTGAATTCGCCTGGCGGCTGGCAAATTATCGGGCGGACTCCGCTGGAATTGTTCCGCCCGGGTCACATTCCTCCGAGCCTGCTCCAAGCGGGAGATCTTGTCCGTTTTTGCCCGATTCGCAAGGAGGAGTACGAACATTTGAAGGAGCGCGGAGAATGAGTCTGATTATTCATCATCCCGGTTTGCTGACAACCGTTCAGGATGCCGGCAGGCAGGGATTTCTGCAATATGGAGTGACGGAAAGCGGCGCCATGGATACCTATGCGCTGCGTATCGCCAATCTGCTTGCAGGCAATTCGGAGCGGGCGGCTGCTCTGGAATTGACGCTAAACGGAGGCTCGTTCGAATTTGCGGAAGATATGCTGATCGCGGTATGCGGTGCGGACATGTCCGCCGCCATCGGAAGTGTGGCGGTGCCGATGTGGAAGCCCGTCTTTGTCCGTAAAGGGAGCGTCATGAGCTTCGGCAGGGCGGTCAGCGGCTGCAGAACATATTTGGCGGCAGCGGGTGGACTGGATGTAACGGAAGTAATGGGAAGCGCGGGCACTTATCTGAGAGGCGGCTTCGGCGGCTATGGGGGACGGGCGCTGCAAAAGGGCGACCATCTTCGAACCGGGGCCAAATCAGATTGGAGCCTGAGGCAGATAGCTCAGCTTTCCGGCCGTTGCGGAGAACGGGAATTTGCAGCGGCCGCCTGGTCGGCCGGTAGCATCCAGGTTGTGTCGTATCTTTACCAACCGTTTGTCAGAGCAATGCGCGGTCATGAATTTGATCTTTTTAAAGCGGAAAGCCGGGAGCTTTTTTTTGACGGAATCTTCCGTGTCGAGTCCCCTTCCGATCGAATGGGGTATTTGCTCAGCGGTGAGCGGCTTTCGCTTACAGCACCGCAGGAAGCGATCTCGGAGGCAGTGGCTTTCGGAACGGTACAGGTGCCGCCAAGCGGGAGTCCGATTGTGCTGATGGCCGATCACCCGACGACCGGAGGCTATCCGCGAATCGCTCAAGCGGCATTTGTGGATTTGCCGGTACTCGCCCAGACGAAGCCCGGCGAATCGGTGCGATTCAGGGAAATTACGCTGGCGGAAGCGCAGAGGCTGTATGCCGTCAAAGAAATGGAGATTCGTCAACTGAGAGAAGCCATAAGCTTGAAGTGAGATCTTTAGCGGTCTGCCGTAGGGGGGATGAGGAATGCGAAGCGCCGATTTGAACTGTGATTTGGGCGAAGGATACGGGGCGTACCGGAAAGGCCGGGACGATGAACTGTTGGATGTGGTGACCTCGGCTAATATTGCCTGCGGTTTTCATGCGGGCGACCCTTCCGTCATGCGCAAAACCGTGGAGCTTTGCCTTGAGAAGGGAGTGGCCATCGGGGCGCATCCGGGGCTGCCGGACTTGCAGGGTTTCGGCCGCAGGGAAATGCGGATTACGCCGCAGGAAGCTTATGACATGACTATATATCAGATAGGGGCGCTGTACGGCTTTGTCAAGGCGGCGGGGGGTGTTTTGCATCATGTGAAACCGCACGGGGCTCTATACAACATGGCAGCGGTGAATTCGGAATTGGCGCATGCGATTGCCGAGGCTGTGTATCGGATCGAGCCGACTCTGGTGATTTACGGGCTGTCGGGAAGCGAACTGATCCGGGCCGGCGAACGGTTTGGGCTGCAAACAGCCTCTGAGGTATTCGCGGATCGGACCTATCAGGAGGACGGCACATTGACCCCAAGAAGCTCGGGCACTGCGTTGATTCATAATGAAGCCGAGGCTGCTGCGCAAGTGCTTCGCATGGTTCGCCAGGGATCCGTGCTCACGATCAAGCAAACGGAAATCCGGATCAAAGCGGACACGGTCTGCATTCACGGGGACGGGAATCGAGCGGTCGAATTTGCTCGGAAAATAAGAAACACACTGGAAACCGAGGGTGTTTCGGTTCGCAGTGTGGCTGTCGAAAAGTCATTCTGATGATTGGGTGCATTACTGCCATTCCACTTGGGTAATCAGCTTGTATTTAAACATATAAATTATAAAATCGACGTATTGATCAAACCGCACAATGATCCGGAATTCACGGTCGGAATGCGCATGAAAAATCGCATCGGTATAGATGTGGTTGTTATTGAAATGATCGCGGAGGTGATGGAAATTGTCCAGATGCTTCTCCGTATTCAGAATGTTGATCAGGAATTCAAAATCATCGCCGTTTCTTTTTTCCGTCAGGCTGATTTCGTCCGGGTTGAATTTGTAACGGAGCATGGCATCGATCCCCTTTCTTTCGCGGAACGTTTAAGCTGTAGATATTGTAACAGATGGATGATAACGGTGCAATAAGTAGGCGAATTTTGATATATTGAAGGGAGAGAGGAGGGCGGTTTGCCTTGTTCAAGCTTCTGATCTTCATCGGTCTGATCTCGTTGGTGATTTACCCGATTTTCAAAGCAGTCAAGAAGGTACAAGGTTTTTTGCGGTTTTTTTCATTTGACGCAGGAGAGCCATGCCCGGCATGCCATCATCCCATCAAAGCGGACGGAAAGGACATGGTCTGTCCGTATTGCGGAACGAAGCTTGGCCGAACTGCGGGCGGTAAACTGTTGATTCGCATCAATTAACGGCTGTGCAGAAACGGACTTTTTGGATACCGGGAGGTTGCCTTCATGAAAAAATATTTTACCGTGGAAGAAGCGAATGCCCTGATTCCTGCCGTGAATCGGGATTTGACACGTCTGCAGGATATCACGCAGAAATTTGAAGAGAAGCTCCAGATTCGCGAGCTTCTCATCTCAAAAAAGCTGGTTTTTCAAGGGAGTCCGGACGTTGATCCGGTTTTTACTCTGGAATGCGAGATGGATTTTCTGCAGATGGAAGCTAATATGCTCATCCAAAGCATTCGCAGCAAGGGAGCCGATTTGAAGGACATCGAAACCGGTCTGGTTGATTTTCCGTCGAAGATCGGCGCAGAGGAAGTGCTCCTCTGCTGGAAACAGGGTGAGGAAAGAATCCGCTACTATCACGGTCTGTTCGACGGATTCGTCGGCCGTCGTCCGCTGGACGAAGCATAAGAAGCGTTTCTTACGTCATTCATTCCAAGCCTGCGGATGGCTGTCACTGACATACTCGGCGGCAGCGGCGTTGGACTCGGCTTGGGCGGCGTCTTTGCAGCCGGGAATAACACTGGTGACGGCCGGATGCTTCAGACACCAGGCCAAAGCCCATTGCGCCATGTTCATGCCCTGCGGCACTTCATTGCGGCGGATTTGCTCTGCCATCTCCAATTTCTCATTGGTCTGTTCAGCGTCATGCCTGGATCTAACGTCATTGGCCGCAAAAACCGCTCCAGGCTTATATTTCCCGCTGAGATATCCGCTGGCCAGCGGTACGCGGGCAAGAACCCCCAATTGCTGACGCTCGCAGGAGGCAAAGACCTGATCCTCGGGATTGCGGTCCAAACGGTTATAGACGACTTGAATCGCCTCGGCTTTTACTTTCGAAGCGGCGTCGGTTTGCCCGATGTTGTTATTTTTCGCTATCGAAATCCCAAGATGCCTTATTTTCCCGGCCTGCATCTGTTTATCCAGGACTTTCCACATATCGTCATTATCGAAGCATTCGTCGGACGGTGAATGGGATTGGTACAAGTCGATATAGTCCGTGTTCAGCGCTTTTAGCGATAAATCCAGCTGCTTCAAAACCTCATCCGCGGAACAGTGGGTGGTCCGGTCGAGATGGCTGTGGAAACGGTGGCCGAACTTGGTCGCGACGATCCAATCTTCCCGCCGCCGCCGTCTGAGATAATCGCCGATCAGCGATTCGGACAGATGGTCTCCGTAGCATTCCGCGGTATCGATCAGATTAATCCCGAGTTCCATTGCCTTATCAAGGATTTCATCAACTTCCTTTTGGGTGAAGTCCTTTCCCCATTCTCCGCCGAATTGCCAGGTTCCCACGCCGATAACGGACACCTTCATATTCGTTTTTCCCAGCCTGCGGTATTTCAATTGACTCATCTCCTTCAATATTTGAAAAATTTACATTTGATTTTTGTAAAGGAACGTGGTATATTACTTTTTGCCGCTTCAAAATAACATCGGCGGATCACTTCTTTATCTGTATGCGGGTGTAGTTCAATGGTAGAACTCCAGCCTTCCAAGCTGGTAGCGTGGGTTCGATTCCCATCACCCGCTTTCTTGAATGCCACTTTGCTCGAAATGGAAAGCGAACCCCAAGGGTTCGACCGTCCGTGAAGGCTTCCTTGAGATGACGGAACAGGACGAGCGTCCGAATTAACCATGCTGCCGCCCGGAGGGCGGCTTTTTTGATCGGGAAATTCGGAGTATTCCCATCACCCGCTTTTTTAAAAAACCTTTACAAAATAAACTTTTCGATGACATGCTTTACGCCCTGTTCATTATGGGTCAGGGTGATGTAGTCCGCGATTTGCTTCAGGGCGGGTACCGCATTGCCCATAGCCACTCCGACTCCGGCAGCGGCAATCATATCCTGGTCGTTCCAACTGTCGCCGATGGCGATGACATTCTCGGGTTCAAAGCCGTAATGGCGCGCCAATAGCTTCAGCGCCTGCCCCTTAGTAGCCTCCGCGTTGGTGATTTCCAAGAAATGCGGCTTGGATTTTGTAATATTCACCTGTTTCCCAAAGATTTCCTCCAATTCCGGTTGGATTTGGTCAAGCTCTTCAGGCTGCTCAATGAACAGCAGCTTCAGCATCGGCTGATCCGAAAGCCCGGAGAAATCAGAAAGCACGCGATAAGGCACATTCGAAATGCGGGAGTATTCTCTGGCCTTTTCGTTGTCGTCTTTTACAAGCAACTCGTCGTTATAATACAGCTGTAAATGAAGCGAACGGCTTTCCGCGTATTCGATCAGCTTGCGGACGATGCTGCCGGGTACGCTGCGCTCATAAAGCACTTTATCGTCCAGCGAATTTTTGACGAGGGCCCCTTGGTATGTAATGATCGGAACGTTCAAATTCAGCTTTGCGGCGACCTGTTTGGCGGAAGCGAACATCCGGCCCGTCGCCAAGGTAACGATTACTCCTTTGTTTGCAGCAAGCCGCAGCGATTCTTTCGTTTCGTCGGGAATTTGCCGCTCATCGTTTAAAAGCGTATCGTCGATATCGATCATCAGCATTTTGTACATTTTTCTCCCACCCCGCAACGTTCATCCGAAAATCGTAAGCCATCCTACATTATAAACTTTTCCTAATGGCTGCGCCAGTTTAACGAGATTCCGGAAAGATGAAACAAATAAAACTCTTCGCTTCATGGCGCTGCTTGCTTGAAACCTGATTCATTATTGCTTATAATTACGTATAAATCGCGTGAACAGCAGCATATTGAAAAAATGTGATGATGGGGAAGAGTAAGCAGTGCCTCTTTACAGGGAAGGAATGCCGAAGACTGAGAGCATTCCCGGAGAATCAGGCTGCCGAAGTTCACTCCGGAACAGTTCTCTGAAACCGGCATTTCCATGAATGCGGATCGGCTTTTCTGTGATCCTGCGGCTGCCGGCGTGTAGGAGAGACCGGTTTTGCATAAACCGTTAATGATTGAAGCGGGAACGCTAGTCCTGTCCGGTTATTTTGAAGTGCCGGGCAAGCGGTCGGGAAATACTCCGAAGCTGGAGATCCGGCGGCAGGCGTTCCAATAAGGGTGGTACCGCGGCTCATTCGTCCCTTGTCAGGGGAGAAGAGCCTTTTTTTGTTGTGCGTGGTGTTTGCCGGACGAATTTGTTTTCGTGATTATTATTCAAAATGACAGTTTTTTCGGTAAAGGGATGCCACTCCACCACTCTTAAAACCAGGAATAGGATTAACTTTTATATGTGAATTCCCGGTTTTAAAGGTGTAAAAGTTTTTGGAGAAAACCGCATCGGGAGCATAAGCTTAAACTTTTCATGCCATTCCCTTTCCCTCCATACCCATTTGAATAATTTATCGATTCACAATGTTGCATTTGTCCGACAGACTGTAAGGATGGTTATAATTAAATGGAAATCAGGGAGGCAATGAACGGCATGAGAGATCGACTGGAAACAATGAAGTCCGAAGCTTTGGAGGAATTGAAGCGGGCCGAAGATATTCAGACCTTGCAGGAATTGCGCGTCAAATATCTGGGCAAGAAGGGCATCCTTACTGAAATTTTGCGGGGCATGGGCGGCTTGAGCGCCGAGGAGCGGCCGGTCATCGGCCAGCTGGCCAATGACGTGAGGGCGTCTATTGAAGAAGTTATTGCGGAAAAGCAAAACAAGTTTCAGCAGGCCGAAACCGAGAAACGGCTGAGATCCGAAACGATTGATGTGACTTTGCCGGGCAGAAATATCGGACAAGGGGCGGTGCATCCGTTAAGCAAGGTCATCCGGGAAATCGAGGATATTTTCATCGGCATGGGCTACAGGATCGCCGAAGGACCGGAAGTGGAAACCGATTATTACAATTTCGAGGCGCTGAACCTGCCCAAGGACCATCCGGCCAGAGACATGCAGGATTCGTTCTATATCACGGATGAAATCCTGCTCAGAACACAGACCTCGCCCGTGCAAATCCGTACGATGGAAGCAATGGACGGGGAGGTGCCCGTCAAGATCATTTGCCCCGGCAAAGTATATCGCAGGGATGATGACGATGCGACGCATTCGTTTCAGTTCATGCAGATTGAAGGACTCGTGATCGACCGGAATATCCGCATGAGCGACCTGAAGGGCACACTGCAGCAGTTCGTCCGGGAAATGTTCGGTTCGCAGACGGAGATACGCCTGCGCCCCAGCTTTTTCCCGTTTACCGAACCGAGTGCCGAGGTCGATGTCACCTGTGTCCACTGCGGAGGCAACGGCTGCAGGGTATGCAAGCATACGGGCTGGCTGGAAATCCTTGGCTCCGGGATGGTTCATCCGCGCGTCTTGGAAATGGGCGGATACGACCCTGAACAATACAGCGGTTTTGCCTTCGGCATGGGTGTGGAGAGAATTGCCATGCTGAAATACGGGGTCGACGATATCCGGCATTACTACACGAATGACTTAAGGTTCCTTGAACAGTTTGTCCGCATTTGACGCATGGGTTTGAAAATATGGCATCGCGATGAAATAACTTCTACTAAACTGGTGGCAAAGATCAATTAAACCGCTTGAACCTTTGCCCCCAAAAGTAGAACTAATTTCATCGCGAGCCCTAAATCGTGACCGAAAGGAAAGTGAAGCTTTGTGAAAGTCTCATACCAATGGTTGTCGGAATATATCGATTTGAACGGGCATTCCGCTGAGGAGCTGGCGGAAAAGCTGACGCGCAGCGGGATTGAAGTGGATATCGTCGAATCCCTCGACAAGGGGGTGGAAAAGGTTGTCGTGGGTTATGTCAAATCCCGCGTACAGCATCCCGATGCGGATAAGCTGGGCGTATGCATTGTCGATGCCGGAACCGGGGAAGACCTGCAGATTGTCTGCGGCGCGAAGAATGTTGCCGCCGGCCAGAAGGTGCCCGTGGCGATCGTGGGGGCCAAGCTGCCCGGCGACCTGAAGATCAAGAAAGCCAAGCTGCGCGGGGTGGAGTCGCAGGGGATGATCTGCTCCGCGAAAGAATTGGGGCTGAACGACAAGCTGCTGCCGAAGGAAATGCAGGAAGGGATTTTGGTGCTTCCGGAAAATACGGAATTGGGGGCCGATGTAAACGGCGTGCTCGGCATCGGCGACAAAGTAATGGAGCTCGATTTGACCCCCAACCGTTCGGATTGTCTCAGCATGATCGGTGTGGCGTACGAGATCGCGGCTATTCTGGGCAGGGAGATTAAGCTTCCCGACGAGATGGAAGGCTTGGAGGGTTCCGCAGAGGATGCTGGTTCGGCTTGCGTCGGTGATTCCCTCCGCAAGGCGGAGGACCTGATCAATGTGCAGGTCAGCTCGCCGGATCACTGCCCTCATTATACGGTAAGAGTGATTGAGAATGTGACAATCGGTCCGTCGCCGCAGTGGATGCGGAATCGGTTGATGGCCGCCGGCATCCGCCCGATCAACAATGTGGTCGATATTACCAATTACGTAATGCTGGAATTCGGACAGCCGCTGCACGCATTCGATGCGGATCGGCTGAAGGGCCGCATCGATGTGCGGTTGGCGAAGGACGGGGAAAAAATCGTCACGCTCGACGATGTGGAGCGGACGCTGGAGCCGCATATGCTGGTCATTACCGACGGGGAAAAGCCGGTCGGAATCGCCGGCGTCATGGGCGGGGCCAATTCCGAAGTGACGGAAAGCACCAAAACGATCATCCTCGAATCGGCCAAATTTGCCGGCAGCTCGATCAGAAGAACCTCCCGCCAGCTCGGACTTCGTTCCGAAGCCAGCCTGCGCTTTGAAAAAGAAGTGAATCCCGATGCTGTGATTCCCGCTCTGAATCGCGCAGCTTCCTTGATGGCAAAGTACGCGGGAGGAGCGGTCGCGGAAGGCGTCGTGCAGTCTGCGCCGCAAATCGGGGAACCGATCGTGCTGGATCTTTCCATCGGCAAAGTCAATCAACATCTTGGAACCCGGCTGTCCGAAAGGGAAGTCAAGGAGATTTTCGAGCGGCTGAATTTCCCGTATGAGCAATCCGGCGAAGGTCTGCTGCGGGTTTTCGTTCCGAGGCGCAGGGGAGATATTACGAGGTACGTTGATCTGATTGAGGAGATCGCCCGATTGTACGGATACGACCGGATTCCGACGACGCTGATGAGCGGCGAGACGACTCCGGGCTCGTTAACCAAGCCGCAGTTCATTCGCCGTGAGCTGCGCAGGCTTTTGACGGACAGCGGTCTTCACGAGGTCGTCAATTATTCTCTGACGCATCCGGCCAAAATTGCCGAATATCCCGGCCTTTACGGTGCGAATGCCAAGCCGGTAGCCCTGTCGATGCCGATGAGCGAAGACCGCAGCGTGCTGAGAACCAGCCTTGTTCCCCAACTTCTTGATGCGGCCGCGTACAATCGCAACCGCAATGCCGAGAATACGGCCATCTTTGAGATCGGAAGCATCTTTATCACTGACGAAGCACGTTTGACCAAACTGCCGCAGGAAAAAATGCTCTTGGCCATTCTATGGACCGGCGCGCGGAGACCCGCTCACTGGTCCGGCGTTTCCGAGAAGGCGGATTTCTATGATGTTAAGGGCATAATCGAAAAAATCACAGGCGCGCTGGGGATTGCCGGCGTGAAATACGCGGCGGCGAAGCCGAAGGGACTGCATCCCGGAAGAACGGCTGAAATCCGGGTCGGACAGCCTGAGGGCGATATTCTGATCGGGCTGATCGGACAGGTGCACCCGGAGCTTCAGCAGCGAAAGGATCTCGAGGATACGTTTGTTGCCGAGCTGGAACTCGACGTGCTGTACGAGCTTGCCGATTCCGGCATCCGCTATCGCGCGCTGCCGCGTTATCCTTCCATCGGCAGGGATCTTGCCGTTGTGGTCGACTCCGGACTTGAAGTCGGGCGGCTGATCGATAAGGTTCGGGAAACCGCCGGAGAGCTTCTGGAATCGGTGCGGGTGTTTGATATTTATAAAGGAGAGCGTCTTGGAGAAGGCAAAAAAAGCGTCGCGCTGTCGCTGGTATATCGGAATCCGGACCGGACGTTAACCGACAGCGAGGTCGGAAGTCTGCAGGAAAAAGTCGTTCAGGCTTTGGAACAAAGTTTTCAGGCTCAATTAAGAAGATAATCATTTTTTAGCGGAAGCGAATTTTCAAAACAGCAGGAACATGGGCCGTTCGCATCGAATTTGAAGGTAGTAGCGAAAAAGGATGCGACCGGTCCTTTTGCTTGAATAAGGGAGCTGGGGAGGAAACATAGTGAATTCTGGCGATAAAACTCGGATTACTGTGGACATTTACGGCATGCAGTACAAGCTGATGGGAAACTCAAGCGTCGATCACATGAAAACGGTGGCGGACTTTGTCAATGAACATATGCTAAAGATCTCCAAAAATAATTCGCGTCTGGACACGCCGCGAATTGCCGTCTTGGCTGCCGTCAATATGGCCGATGAATACCTCCGCATGAAGCAGGAGATGGAACGGCTGCAGGAAGATGAGCAGAAGAAAATTCTCATCCGCAATTACAATTTGCTGCAGGAGCAGTACGACAAGCTTCAGCAGGAGCATCGAATCAGCGCGGAGCGGCTGGAAGAATGGAAGCAGAAAGAAAAAAGCCTCATGGAAGAGTACCGTGCCCTGCAGGAGGAGCACGAGCAATTAAAGCGGCAGTTCAGGGAGGAAGTTGAGCGTTTGCGGGCCGCAAATCCGGATACGGATGCGCTCAAGCAGCAGCTGAAGCAGTTAAAAGAGGAATATGGCAAGCTCCAAAACGAATACGATGAATGGATTCAGCTTGTGCAAGCGGATCCGGTCAAGGAACAATAGCGTGGTGGCGGCCATGAATTTGAACTGGGTCGATTATGTAATCATTGGTCTTCTCGTCGGCGGTTTTCTGATGGGCTATGTCAGAGGCTTCGTCAGTCAGTTGCTGTCCATTTTTGGAACGGTTATTGCTTTTATCGCCGCTTTCCGGTTCTACGGGGGGTTATCTCCTTGGATCGCTCAGCATCTTCCGATTTCTTCACTGGGCTCCTTTAAGCAGTATGCTCCCTTTGCGGAAAACATGCAACTGGACAAATATTTCTATAATGCGCTGGCGTTCGCCTTGATTTTTTTCGGGTCCAAAATCGTATTGTCCATTGTCGGGGGTGTGCTTAACGTGATCGCGAAAATTCCCGGGATCCATTTCGTCAACAAATGGAGCGGTGCGGTGCTGGCATTTGTGGAGGTTCTGGCGATGATCGTGATCGCCGTCAATTTGTTGGCCGTCACTCCGGTGGAAAAGCTGAAAGCCGCTCTTGAGCAATCGGTTATTGTCACTTATATTTTGCATTACGCTCCCTACATATCCCCCCTGCTGCAGGATTTGTGGAAGCATGATCCGGCGATTCCGAGTTCGCCGTCCGGCCGTTTAATCCGCTTTTTTTTGAATGGGCTGCTGTAACGGATTTACCTCTGCGAAGGCTCACCAGCCTTATAAAAGACGTCAAA
The DNA here is from genome assembly GCF_035282765.1 of Ferviditalea candida. Taxonomy (GTDB): domain Bacteria; phylum Bacillota; class Bacilli; order Paenibacillales; family KCTC-25726; genus Ferviditalea; species Ferviditalea candida. The sequence goes on from NZ_JAYJLD010000005.1 coordinate 162,420, forward strand.
ACTCGCTGCAGAGGCAAATCCCGTTTCTTTGGCATGCCCGTTATTACTCGCTTTATTCCTCTACAATCAGCTTTGATACCATATTGTAATGTCCGGGACCGCACGGGATATCGCATCTGATTTCGAAGGTTCCCGCCTGGTTGGGAACAACCACCTGCGTTTTTTTGTTGAAATCCAGATTGACGCCAAGCTCTTTGATTTCCGCTCCATGCGCACCCTGTTTAAGCTCGAGCACAAATTTGACCGGTTCCCCTTTTTTTACATGGTATTCCGGTTGGTCATACTGGAAATTGGTGGCCACTAATTTGATTTCTTTGGCATTGGCCGCATCCGCGCTGCTTGCGGCGTCGCTGTTGCTTGCCGAATCCTCTTTACTGCCGCATGCGGATAACGCCATGATGATCGCTGTTCCAAGCATCGCAAGCTTGATTCTTTTCATTGCTGTTTCCCCCTCCTCAATAAGAATCATTCTCAAATCAAATTCACAAATCTAATCATAACAAATTTCAGCAAACTGAATATGTAGAAATTTCGCTTTTTGTTGACAAACCCTTGAACAAAAAAAGTCTGCCTCAGGCAACGGAAACATCAATGGTCTCCGGCCTGGGCAGACTTGTCGAAGGCTTCTTCTACTTGGCTTCTTCCTTGTCTCTCCCTGCTTTGAACGGGGTGGACACGGGAATGAACAAATCGATGATCCCGATCACAAGCGCCGCCAATATGGCGCCAATCCATGTAACGGATACTCCGCCGACGATGAATTGAGCGACCCAAATGACCACTGCGCTGACGATAAAACCGACGATTCCTCTGCCGAACGGGGTTACTTTTTGGCCAAAGATGGCTTCAATGACCCAGCCGATCGCGGCAATAACCAGAGCCAGAAAAAATGCGCTCCAGAAGCCGCCCACGGAAAACTGCGGCACGATAAATCCGACGATCATCAAGACCAGCGCGGATACGACAAATCTCACAACATGCCCAAGAAAGTGCATCCCACTACTCCCTTCATTGTGATTTGAAAAGGCAACAAGCCTTTGGCTTGTAAAGCCTTGTTGCAATGGAAATGTGTATAGAACGATACAAATGTATTTTTTCCGCCCTTTCAAGGCTTTATTAGCGGGAGATGCATCCAAGACTGGTTCTGCTTATCCCCTTTGGATATAATAGAATGGAACGGCGGAGAAGGAGTGCGCAAATGAAAGATAAAATTTTATCCGTTTTGGAATATCCCAAAATATTGCATAAACTGACTGCCCATGCAGCAACGGAAATCGGCAAGACGCGTGCCGAACGTTTGCGTCCTTCCCATGAATTTTCCGCGGTCAGATCCTCCCTGCAGGCAACCGATGAGGCGTTTGCCGTACAGCGGTTGAAAGGAGGAGCGCCGTTCGGAGGAATTCGCGACATCCGGGGGTCGCTGCAGCGGGCGCGTATCGGCGGGGCTTTGAATCCTGCGGAGCTGCTGGACATCGCGACAACGATTTCCGGCGGCAGGAAGCTGAAGCGCTTTTTGTTTTCCTTTCATGAAAATCACCCCATTCCTATGCTTCAAGCTTGGGCGGAGGGTATTGCCGAGCTGAACAAGCTCGAGGAGGGAATCGCGTTCTGTATTAACGATCAAGCGGAAGTCAGCGACCAGGCGAGCCCGGAGTTGAATCGGATCCGGCATGAGCGGCGCACCGGGGAGCATCGGGTAAGGGAACGGCTGGAACAAATGCTTCGAACCCCGTCCGTGCAAAAAATGCTGCAGGAAAGTTTGGTCACGGTCAGAAACGACCGGTACGTCATCCCGGTCAAGCAGGAATACCGGGGTTCCATCGGTGGAATCGTGCATGATCAGTCTGCTTCCGGAGCCACGTTATTCATCGAGCCTGAAGCCGTCGTGCAGCTGAACAATAAACTGCGCGAGCTCTCATTAAAGGAACAGAAGGAAATTGAAAAAATACTGCGGCAGCTGACGGAAAAAGTTGCGGAATTCGCCGAAGAGTTGCGGGAAAGCCTGGAATCGCTGGCGGAATTGGACTTTCAATTTGCCAAGGCCGCTTTGGCCAAGGAAATGAAAGCCTCCCTGCCGATCATGAACGACAGCGGATTCATACAGTTGAAGAAAGCCCGGCATCCGCTAATCACCGGGGAGGCGGTGCCGATCAATGTCGAGCTTGGCAGGGAATACAGCACGATCATCATCACCGGCCCCAACACGGGAGGCAAAACGGTCAGTCTGAAAACGATTGGGCTGTTGAGTCTGATGGCGATGTCCGGTTTGTTTATTCCTGCCGAGGACGGCAGCTCGATGTGCGTTTTTGAAGGGATCTACGCCGATATCGGGGATGAACAGAGCATTGAGCAAAATCTCAGCACATTTTCAAGCCATATGACCAATATCATTGGCATTCTGCGGAGCCTGACTCCAAACAGCCTGATTTTGTTGGACGAATTGGGGGCGGGAACAGATCCGGCCGAAGGATCGGCGCTGGCGATTGCCATATTGGAGCACATCCACAGCCAAGGCTGCCGGATGGTGGCGACGACCCATTACAGTGAATTGAAGGCCTATGCGTATGACCGGCCGGGTATCATCAATGCCAGCATGGAATTTGATGTGCAGACCCTGCGCCCGACGTATCGCCTGCTTGTCGGCGTGCCCGGCCGCAGCAATGCGTTTGCCATTGCCAGAAGGCTCGGATTGCCGGAAGAAATCATCGAGCGGGCGCGCGGTCAAATTAATGAGGAAACCCAGCGGGTCGAAAGCATGATCGCTTCCCTGGAAGAAAATCGTTTGACGGCCGAGACGGAACGGCAAAGCGCTCAGCAGCTTCGCCGGGAAATGGACCGTCTGCGGCGGGAGCTTGAGCAGGAGCGGACGAGGTTCGAGGAGCAGCGGGACAAAATGCTGCAAAAGGCGGAGCAGGAGGCCAGGGATGCCGTGGCCAAAGCGCGCCGCGAAGCGGAAGAGATCATTGCGGATCTGCGCAGGCTGGCTATGGAAGAACGGGCGGCCGTCAAGGAGCATAAGCTTCTGGAGGCCAAAAAGAAGCTGGATGAAGCGGTTCCCGCCTTGAGGAAGACGAAGGCGGCCGCGAGGAACAAGAGCGCCGCCGTCATCGAACCCGGAGATGAAGTGCTTGTTGCAAGCCTCGGGCAAAAGGGGCATGTAGTCGAGATAGCGGGTGATGGTGCAGTTGTCCAACTGGGCATTATGAAAATGAAAGTCGGCAAGGCGGATATCGAGCCTGTCGCCGCTCCGAAGCCGCAAAAGCAGTATCAGCCGGCAGGCACCGGCGTCAAGCGAACCAGGGATGAGCACATCCGCACCGAACTTGATCTTCGGGGCGCCAACCTGGAGGATTCACTGCTTGAGGTTGACCGCTTTCTGGATGAAGCGATCTTGGCCAATTTGGGTCGGGTCTCGATCATTCACGGCAAGGGCACCGGTGTGCTGAGAAACGGCATTCAAGAATATTTGCGCAGGCACAAGCATGTGCAAAGCTACAGATTGGGCAATTTCAACGAGGGGGGCACCGGGGTCACCTTGGTTGAACTCAAGTAACCCGGATCGGCTCCGACATCATAAAGGTTCATGAAACGATTTCCGGGTTTTTGCGTAAGGTATGGAGGGGAATCGTTTTCCAGATCGTCGATAATCGGGGTGATGAGGGTGCACAATGCGGTGGATGATATGCTCAGGAATCCTTTTCTCGAGACAATCGCTTATTTTTCGGTTGCCATACTGGCATTGATTGTATTTTTGTCCGTTTTTGAGTTCGTCACCAAATACAATAACTGGGAAGAAATCAAGAAAGGGAACGTGGCCGTGGCCATGGCCACAGGCGGAAAAATATTCGGGATCAGCAATATTTTCCGATTCGCCGTGGTGAATAACGATACGATCTGGCATGCCTTGATTTGGTCCTCCTTCGGGTTTATTCTGTTATTGGCGGCGTATTTTATTTTTGAATTTTTAACTCCCATTTTTAAAATCGACGAAGAAATCCAAAAGGATAACCGAGCCGTCGGGTTGATCTCGATGATCATCTCCATCTCGCTTTCCTATGTAATCGGGGCCAGCGTGATTTAGGGCACGTGATGAAATTAGTTCCACTTTTGGCGGCAAAGGTTCAAGCGGTTTAATTGATCTTTGCCGCCAATTTGTGGAAGTTATTTCATCGCGATGCCTTAGGTTCACCATCACCCAATTTAAGCTCAATACAACAGGGACAAGGAGAGTCAAACGAAGATGAAATATTTGTGGGGCACGCTGTTCGCGCTGGCCATGGTTTTCATTGCCGTTGGCGTTTACTATTTTATCAAATTCGCCTGAGAAACCCCCCGTTGATCAGGATGTGAAAATCCACTATTGATTGAAGGAGCATAAAGATGAGCAAGAACCAAGTTTGTCCATGGTGCGATACGGAAATTGTTTGGGACGAGGAAATCGGCCCCGAAGAAAATTGTCCGCATTGTCTGAATCCGCTTGGCGATTACCGGACGGTCAATGTGGAGCTGGATACCGACGGTGAAGAGGAAACGGTTCGGCCGGACGCGGATCTTTCTTTTTCAGGCGGCCAACCGGAAAGAAAAGCGCCGGAAATTCAACGGAGCCGTACCCCTTTGGTCGTTCCGGATCAGGACTATGTGATCAAGGATCAGGCCAAAATGCGGTACGAGGAAACCGTTGAGCGTTATTTGGAGAGTCAGGATGAAGTTCCGGAATGCGTGCAGTGCCGGGAATTCATGCTTTACGCGGGAGACAGGACGGTACATGGCAGCGAGTTCAGACCGTTTGTTCCCGATGGGGCGGACGAGCCCTTCCTGCAAACACCTTTTGTACTGCGGACGTTTGTTTGTCCGTCCTGCTTTCACGTCAGCTTTTCCCTGTCGGACGAAGATCGCTTGCGGGTTATTAACAACCGCTGGTAATTCACTCATATCCAGTCGAATTCGATGCACCATGCGGATTTCATTTCAGATGAAATCCGCATTTTTTCCTTTTCGGCGCTTTTTTGGCGCAATGTTTTGGCTTCCCCGGTTTTGGGCAGTTTAATGAAAAGGTTAGGTTGCAATAAGCAGAGAAGGGGAATGAAAGTGCAGCAAACGAAGCGTCATTTTCCGGAAAACTCAATTCTAAGGCCGCGCAAACTGCTGAACGAAACAGGAGAAAAGGAATCGGGCGCTGAAGGAAAAGGAAAATCGGCCGCAAAAGGCAGACTCGGCAGTCAGGCGGTCCTGCTGCTTGTTGTCAACGGTCTGTTCGCCGTGGCAAATGCCTTGTCCGGAACCTTTGTAAACATTTATTTGTGGAAAATCAAAAATGATCTGGCGTTGATCGGGTGGTTTGCGCTTGCCAATCAAGCCGCCATGTCAATTACCATCTGGATCGCGGGCAAATGGGTCAAGGAACATAACAAGATGAACAGTCTTCGTCTGGGGGTTTTTGTTTCCGCCGCCTTCTATTTTTCGATTTTGCTTCTCGGCAAAAGGTCGGTCGACTTTGTTCTCCCGCTCGGAGCGGTTCAGGGAATGTCCGCCGCCTTTTTCTGGCTCGCCTTTAACGTCGTCTATTTTGAAATTACCGATCGGGACAACCGCGATTCGTTCAACGGATGGTCGGGGCTTCTCGCCTCCGCAGGGATGATGGTTCCGTGGATAGCCGGCTTGCTGATTTCCCGAATGCCTGATACGCAAGGATATACGGTTATCTTTTCGATATCGCTGGTCATTTTTTTGCTGGGAGTGGTTGTCAGTTTTTTTCTGAAAAAGCGCAAGGCTCAGGAGAATTACGAGTGGTTTCATGCTTATCGCCAGCTTGCCGACAAATCCAGCGATTGGCGCCGAATTTGTTCGGCTTTGGCGGCACAGGGAATACGCGAGGGCGTTTTCGGCTTCGTGATCGGGCTGCTGGTGTATATTGCCACCAATAATGAAATGCAGCTGGGCAATTATGCGCTGATTACCTCAACCGTCGCTTTGATCAGCTACTGGCTGATCGGGAAATATTTGAAGCCGGGGCACCGCAGCTTGGGAATGCTGATCGGGACGGTTATGCTGGTTCTGTTTATTCTCCCGTTCTTTTGGCAAGTGAACTATTCGACTCTGCTGATTTTCGGTATCGGAACCGCGCTCGTGTTTCCGCTGTATATTATCCCGATGGTTTCCTCTGTTTTCGATATCATCGGCAAGGATCGTGAGAGCGCCACCCTGCGTGTCGAATATGTCGTTCTGCGGGAATTGGCCTTAAGCTCGGGCAGAATTTTCGGCACACTTATGTTTATCGTGGTCGTCTCGTTAAGCCGCTCTCCATTGGTTCTCAGCAGCATGCTGTTATTCATCGGCAGCACTCCGTTCGTCGCCTGGTTGCTGATGCGAAAGCTATTGAATGTGGTGCATCAGGTTGACAAATCTAAATAATCCGATAAAATAAGTGGGGATAAGAGTTTGAGCAGAAAAGGAAGTGCGTCCCCATGGCCAAAATGGTCGGCAGCATTACGGAGTTGATTGGCGATACACCGGTGGTTCGCCTTCAACGGATCGTGCCGGTAGGTGCGGCGGAAGTCTTTGTGAAATTGGAATATTTCAATCCCAGCAAAAGCGTGAAGGATCGTGCGGCATTCAACTTGATCTTACAGGCGGAAATAGACGGACTCATCCAACCTGGCGCGACGATCATCGAACCGACAAGCGGAAATACCGGCATCGGGCTGGCGATGAATGCGGCAGCCAAAGGGTATAAGGCGATTCTCGTCATGCCGGATAATATGACGAAGGAACGAATCAATTTGTTGAAGGCGTACGGGGCGGAGGTCGTGCTGACGCCGGCGAAGGAACGCATGCCCGGTGCCATCCGCAAGGCGGAGGAGCTCCATCGCCAGATTCCCAACAGCTATATTCCCCAGCAATTCGAAAATCCGGCGAATCCCGATATGCACCGAAAAACGACTGCGTTGGAAATCCTGCAGCAGATGGAAGGCCGGATCGACGCATTCGTGGCCTCTTCCGGAACCGGGGGGACAATCACGGGCACAGGCGAAACGCTGCGCGGACATTTGCCGGGCATTCGCATTTATGTAGTTGAGCCCAAAGGCTCTCCCGTGCTTTCCGGCGGGCAGCCGGGACCGCACAAGGTGGTCGGCACAAGCCCGGGTTTTATCCCGAGCATACTGAACACCGGGGTCTATGACGAGATCGTTCAAGTCTCCGATGAGGACGCGCTTCAGACGGTGCGCGATCTGGCGGCCAAAGAAGGCATTCTGGTCGGGCCCTCCTCGGGAGCGACCGTATGGACGGCCATCCGGGTGGCGGAGCAGCTGGGTCCCGGCAAAAGAGTCGTCTGCATCGCACCGGATACCGGTGAAAGATACCTCAGCATGGATATTTTTTGAAGGAGGCACTTTGGTAGTTTCTATGCAAAAAGGTGAATATAAACTTCGGTTGTATTCATCTGTTTGCCACTCCCGGCTGCGCATTGGAAAGTGCCTCGAAGCTCCGTTGCCTTGAGTTTCCGTGGCAATGGCTAAAAAGTTAAAGGGTCTGTGATTACAAGGTAGCTATTTTCCATTTGGCAATATATGTCATTTCAAGGAGCGGGACTTCGTTATGCTCATTAAGCTTTCGCCACTTTCTGACGCCCCTTTGAAGTTCGTGACGGCCTTCGAAATATAGCGGCACGCAGGGCTTCCCACGATTGGTTCAGATGCGCTTTGATCAAACGACTGAGCTCCAGCAAGGTTTTGGTCGTCTTGAGTTCCAGCTTCATCAAAAGTACGAGGCAGTAGGCAATGAGACAAACGGCATTGTCTTTCAACCGGGTAACGAAGAAGGTGCCCTCCACGCAATACTGATCGTATTTCTGGTAATCCACATAGCCGCGATCAAACACATCGTTTTCCGATACGTGGCCCATTTGTACTTGCTCAGGCACAGACTCATGGTAGTGGAATCCAATAATTTGACGGTACCGATTCTTCCGGTAACCGGTGTGCTGAGTCGAGAGATTTGGGCGACCAGGTCGGCAAACATCTGTTGCAACAGTTCGGTTGACAGCTTGTTGTTTTTTCTGGAAAGCTGAGAAATACTGATGGATTTTGCATTTAGGGGTTCAACCCATTTACCAAAGTATCCTTGTCCATACGTTGGTTTTATTGATCTTTGCTTTTTCGGGGTTATTTCATCACGATGCCTAATTTCATTCTTAGGGTTTCTCATCACTTTGTTCCGCCCAACAGGCGGATTTTTCTTTGCAGGTTTCAACGTTTCGTTGTAATATGGAGTATAATGCATAAATGCACAAATGCTCAGGAGGTTCGACGGATGAGTGAACTGAAGTTCAAGGTTCTGGATTTGCTGCGGGAGGACTCGCGACGAAGCGCGGATCTCCTTTCCACGCTGCTCGGCGTGACCGAACAGGAGGTCAAGGCGGTCATTCAGGAGCTTGAGGATGAGAAAATCATTGTCAAATATTCGACTGTGGTGAATTGGAGCAAGCTGGATGAAGACAAGGTAACGGCTCTGATTGAAGTGCAGATTACGCCCGAAAGAGGCAGGGGCTTTGATGCGATAGCGGAAAGAGTCTATCTTTATCCGGAGGTCAAAACGGTGTTCCTTATGTCCGGCGCCTATGACCTTTTGGTCGAGATTGAGGGGCGCACTTTGAAAGAAGTCGCTTTATTCGTTTCCACCAAACTGTCTACGATTGAATCTGTCATTTCTACAAAGACACATTTCATTCTCAAAAAATACAAGCAGGATGGGATTATCTTCGAAGAGCACGAAGGGGATCACCGTATGCTGATTTCACCGTAAAGGGAGAATTTCCTCATGATTCGTCAGGATGAATTGAACCAGATGAAGGGAAAACGCCAATCCATGCAGGATTATCTTGCTTCTTCTGTCAAAGAAATTCCGCCTTCTGGTATCCGTAAGTTTTTTGATCTGGTTGCCGGAAGCAAAGATGTAATCTCTCTGGGGGTCGGCGAACCGGATTTTGTCACTCCTTGGCACGTAAGAGAAGCTTGCGTGTATTCGTTGGAGCAGGGAAGAACCGCCTATACGCACAATGCGGGACTGCCGGAGCTGCGTGAAGGGATTGCCGAATATTTATATACCCGGTTCAATGTGAAATATGAGCCTTCCAATCAGATTCTGGTGACGGTCGGAGGCAGCGAAGCGATTGACTTGGCTTTGCGCGCTTTGGTCGAGCCGGGGGATGAGGTGCTGATTCCCGAGCCGAGCTACATTTCGTATTCGCCGATCGTTTCCTTGGTTGGCGGCAAAGCCGTGGGCATCGAAACCTTCGCCCGCGATCAATTCAAAATAACTGCCGAAGCCTTGAAAGCCAGGCTTACTTCCCGCACAAAGATTTTGATTCTGTGCTACCCGAACAATCCGACCGGGGGAATCATGACCTATGAGGATTGGCTGCCGATTGCGAAAGTTGTGGAGGAACACGATCTGATCGTGATTTCTGACGAAATATACGCTGAACTCACCTATGGAAGCCGGCATGTCAGCTTTGCTTCGATTCCGGGAATGAAGGACCGCACTGTGCTTGTCAGCGGCTTTTCCAAGAGCTTTGCCATGACGGGCTGGAGAATGGGCTACGCTTGCGGACACCCGGAGCTGATCGGGGCGATGCTCAAAATTCATCAGTATACCGTGATGTGCGCTCCCGTAATGGGGCAGGTAGCGGCAATCGAAGCTTTGAAAAACGGTCTTGAAGAAAAAGACCATATGGTGGAAGCCTACAATCAGCGCCGCCGTTTGGTGGTAAAAGGTTTCCGCGAAATCGGATTGGACTGCCATGAGCCGCAGGGAGCTTTTTATGCGTTTCCGTCAATTCAATCCACGGGTATCAGCTCCGATGAATTCGCCCAGCGTCTGCTTGTCGAAGCCAAGGTTGCTGTCGTTCCGGGCCATGTCTTCGGACTGGGAGGGGAAGGATTCATCCGGTGTTCATACGCTACATCCGTGCCGCAGCTCTCCGAAGCTCTCGAGCGGATCGGAAATTTTGTTAACAGGATTAAAAATATTTGAAAAATGGATGTTTATTTTTCATAGATTTGCTATAATGAGACCATTAGGAGGATTCTTCCGTTGTCGTCTGTAGATCAGGGAGGGGTTGCTAATGGCAGTAACTCAATATCATATGACGAGCAGTATTGCGGAGCATTTGATTCTGGAACGTCCCCATCGCTTCGGCACAAAAGTTTCCGACCGCAATCGCCTTACGAATGCTCTCGAGGAGGAAATCTTCCAGCTCCGGCTTAGGATGGAGCGGGTCATACAGGAACACAAGCTGCTGACGTCGCAGAATGTTCTGGAAATCAGTCACATCCTTGACGAAAAAATTAATGCATATATGAAGCTTCGAATGAAGAGTTGATCAATTAGGGCTCGCGATGAAATTAGTTCCACTTTTGGCGGCAAAGTATCAAGCGATTTAATTGATCTTTGCCTTTTCGAAGTTATTTCATCGCAATGCCTAGGTTGAAGAGCTGAGCAATCGGCTCTTTTTTTTGGGTTCTTTTTGGAATGTTTGCAAATATGTTATGATGGAATCGAACAGCGATTCGGACGATTGAATCTCCGGTTCCGGCATAGAGTCAAATGGGCGAATCCGGGACGGATGGATGAAGGGGGAGCTCCAGTGAAAATGTATACCCGTTCGGGCGATGAGGGGAAAACCTCGGTCATCGGAGGACGTGTGGATAAGGATGACATCCGCGTTGAAGCTTATGGCACGATTGATGAGCTGAACGGCTTTGTCGGGCAGGCGGCAGGCTTCATGGATGGGGAACGATTTGCCGAGATGCGGGATAAATTGATTTGGATTCAGCATGAATTGTTTGACTGCGGCTCCGATCTTGCGTATGTCGGGAAGAAGGACAGGCCGTACAAGGTAACCGCGGACATGATTGACCGGTTGGAACAGTGGATCGACCTGTATGAGGAGGAGAACCCGCCGATAACCCGTTTTATCCTGCCGGGCGGAACAACGGTCTCATCGGCGCTGCACGTCTGCCGCAGCGTCAGCCGCAGGGCGGAACGAAGAGTGGTGACATTGGCCAAGACCAGCGAAATCAATCCGGAGGTAATCCGCTATTTAAACCGTTTGTCGGATTTCTTCTTTGCGGCCGCCCGAACGGCAAACAGCCGGGAAAATGTCAAGGATGTCGAATATGAGCGCAGCGCAGAGGTGTTTCGGACGGAATCATGAACTATTACGAGCCTCTGACATACATTGTGACTTCAAGCGAAGAGGGATGGCTGCTTCGTACGGTTTTGAGGCAGAAATTGGGGATTTCGCGAAAGCTGCTTTCCCGCTTGAAATTGACCGAGGAGGGCATTACGGTCAACGGGGTCAGGCAGTATACCAACGTGACTGTGAAGCAAGGGGATGTCGTTCGGGTGAGCATGGCGCAGGAGCGGTCGACAGATATTTTGCCGCAAAAGCTTCCGCTCCGCATTCTGTTCGAGGATGACCATCTGCTGATTGTCGACAAGCCGGCCGGCATGATTGTCCATCCGACACACGGGCACTATACCGATACGCTGGCGAATGCCGTAGTTTACCATTGGCGGGAGACGGGCAAGCAGCACAGGTTTCGTCCCGTTCATCGATTGGATCAAGAGACATCAGGTGTGCTGGCAGTGGCCAAAAATCCTTACGCGCAGCAAATGATTGCCCTGCAAATGCAAGCGGGAGACGTTGTCAAGGAATATATCGCATTCGTTTACGGAAGGCCTCCTGCCGCATCCGGCACTGTAGAAGGTCCAATCGACCGGGACCCGCTTGAGCCCCATATCCGGGTGGTTACGCCAACCGGTTATCCGGCGGTGACTCACTACCGGCTGGAAGAGAGCTTCGGCGCTGCCAGCCGGATGCGTCTCCGTTTGGAGACGGGCAGAACCCATCAAATTCGGGTGCATATGCAGCATATCGGCTGTCCGCTTATCGGGGACAAGCTGTATCGCAGGCTTGACGGAGAAGCGGAACAACCGAGCTTCGAAGAATTCATCAGCCGTCAGGCGCTGCACGCTTCCCGGTTGTCCTTTGACCATCCCGTCAGCGGCCAAAGGCTGGATTTTATCGCGGAGCTTCCGGAGGACATGGCTTTGCTGATGAATCGGCTGCGTATGTTTGCATCCGACAATCATAGAATAAAGGAGTAATGCTTTATGCGGAAAGTGACTATTTACCAATATCCGAAATGCGGCACCAGTCGAAAAGCCGTCAAATGGCTTCAGGAACACGATGTAGAGATGGATAGCATACCGATCGTCGAGAGCCCGCCCTCCGCGGAGCAGCTGGCGGAATTTGTCCGCAAAAGCGGACTGGACATCAAGAAGTTTTTCAATACATCGGGTGAAGTCTATAAGGAAATGAACCTGAAGGATCGACTGCCGGAACTGTCGGATGAACAGAAGATCGGGCTTTTGGCGGCCAACGGAAAGCTGATTAAACGCCCGATCGTGACGGACGGAAACCGGGTTACGGTCGGTTTTAACGAGGAGCAATTCGAAGAAATCTGGGGTGGATGACTGGGTGTCGAATCATAAAGGTGTGAATGCCGATTGAACGAATCAATAAAAAAAACGAAAAAATCGAGGCCTTGGGGTTGGGTCGGGGCCGGAATTCTGCTGCTGTTTACCAAAATCAAAATGATTCTTCCGCTGCTGATAAAATTGGCCGGTCCCATTCTGAGCATGCTGATTTCCGTGGTCAGCTATGCTTTGCTTTTGGGGAAGTGGGAGACCGCCATCGGCTTGGTCATCATGCTGTTTGTGCATGAAATGGGGCATGTTTTCGCGGCCAAACGAAAAAAGCTGCCAGTTTCACTGCCTGTGTTTATCCCTTTTTTGGGCGCATTGATTACCATGAAAAAGCACCCGCGGGATGCGGTGACGGAGGCTTATATCGCGTTCGGGGGGCCGTTGATCGGCAGTATCGGCGCTTTCGCGGCACTGCTGTTGGGCGTTTGGCTGGATCAAATGCTGTGGGTAGCCATTGCGTATATCGGCTTTTTCCTCAATTTAATCAACCTTCTGCCCATCCATCCTTTGGACGGTGGCCGCATTTCCGTGGCTGTGACGCGTTGGCTGTGGCTTTTTGGACTGATTGGCGGTTTTTTTGTCATCCTGTATTTGCGAAGCATTCTGTTTTTTATCATTTGGCTGTTGTTTGCCTGGGATTTGTATAAAAAGTACGTGCGCAACAAGAAATCGGGAACCTCTCTAACCATCCCTTTTCATATGGAAATATCAGGCGATTATCTGGTGGAAAGAGGTTCGTTCATCCCGGGGGAGCAGCACCGGGCCGAGTTGGCCTTTGTCACCTATTCCACTTTGGAAGGCGATCAGAAGGTGGAAGTGTTCTGGGAAAGCCTGGGCGTCCGGACTGCGGTAAATTTGCCGCACCAGATGCTTCTTGAGGGTGTCAAAATGACACACATCGAACACATTCCGAATTGGAAGCCGGTTCCCGATAAAATCGTTGTGCACTGCCAAATTTCCGGCGAGGTCTATGTCAGCGACAAATATTACGACGTTCCGAACGCGACGCGCTGGAGGTTCGGCTTGGCCTACGCGGGCCTTGCCCTGTTCTTGTTCCTGATGATCGGATATATTCATCGCATATTCCCCATGGCTTAGTGTGGATGCGAAAGGGAACAGGGAGATAACCATATTTGAACAAAACGACAGCTTGAGAAGATGAGGAGATCAGGCATGGGCATAAAAGGATCGAGACGGCTGGAGCAACTGGGCTCGGCCATCTTTGCGGAAATAGCGGAATGGAAATCGGAGGTGAAGGCCAGAGGGATTGACGTGATTGATCTGGGGATCGGCAGCCCTGATCGTCCGCCGTCCGATAAGGTGATCCGCGCGCTGAAAGAGGGCGTGGAGGACCGGTCCTTATACCGTTATCCAGGGTCGGAAGGTAGCCCGGAATTCCGGGGAACAGTTGCAAAATGGTATCGCTGCCGGTTCGGCGTCGAATTGGATCCGGATCGGGAGGTGCTGGCCTTGATGGGATCCCAGGACGGTCTGGCTCATTTGGCGTTGTCCGTCACTGATCCGGGGGATGTCGTAATGGTTCCCGATCCGGGGTATCCGATATATGCCGCCAGCCTAAGCCTTGCAGGGGCTGAGCCGTACTTTGTGCCGCTGAGGGAAGAAAGCGGATATCTTCCCCGGTTGGATGAGATTCCCGAGGAGATTGCGCGCAGGGCAAAGCTGTGGATTTTGAATTATCCGAGCAATCCGCTGTCCGCGGTGGCTGACCGCGCTTTTTTTGAACAGTGGGTCGAGTTTGCGCGCAGATACGATATTCTGCTGGCCCATGATTTGGCCTATTCGGAGATGGCTTTCGACGGCTTCAAGCCGCCCAGCATTCTGGAAGTGAACGGAGCAAAAGAAGTGGCGGTCGAATTCCACTCCTTGTCGAAAAGCTATAATTTGGCAGGCTGCCGTATTGCATATCTTGTCGGCAATGCGGATGCCGTCAAAGCTCTGCGGATTTTGAAGTCGAATATTGACTACGGAATTTATCTGGCCGTGCAGAAGGCGGGCATTGCCGCCTTGGAGGAGGATATGAGCGGAGCGGGGCCGATAGGCAAGCTTTATGAACGGCGCAGGGATGCGATGATTGAACGGTTTGCGCAGCACGGCTGGCATATTCCGAAACCGATGGCGACCATGTTTATTTGGGCGCCTGTTCCGCAAGGGTGGACCTCCCGACAAATTTCCCGGGAAATTCTGCTGGAGACCGGAGTTGTCGTTGTGCCGGGCGACGCTTTTGGTTCGGAAGGCGAGGGCTACGTTCGCATCGCGCTTGTCCAGGAGGAGTACCGTTTGCTGGAGGCGGCCGACCGGATCGGGCGATTTTTGCAAAAAAAGCGTCGGGCCGGATCTTAACGCGGATTGTATGCTGGTGGACAAAATAGAGGCAAATAGTTCTCTTATTTCTTCTTCGAAATTGTTAAAAAGAGGAATAGGGGAAATTCGTTACTTTATTTCTAGATTTTTTCATTATCGAGGCAGACTATTCTAGGAATAAGATAACTTTTTTCTCTTATTTAAAAAAAGGAATGAGAGGACAGAGTACGGCGTCAAGCCCACAATGTATGAATAGCCCCAATCCTTCCTTCGGCAAAGCGAAGGATTCAACTGACACTCATAAGCAATACTAAGAACCGCCCGATCGGACGGTTCTTTTTTTGCTGGGTAGGCTGGGTGCGATAGATATTTGAGCCTAAGCGAAGGACGAACTATCCCACTACCAAATGAGACATAACGATGATAATCAGCACTTGGAAGGTCCCTTGAACCGCGGCAAGCGTGTTGTTTCTCCGGTTTTTGCAGCTTCTGATAAGTCCGGATCGAATTGGGCAGCAGGATGCCCATTCCGATTACGGCCAAAATTGTGATGGACAGCACGGGAAAATAAAGCATCGTTTTCGGGGTCAGCCAATTGATCACGGCACGCTTTTGATTCGGGCTAAGCCCATCCTTTTCTCATTTGACAAGTGTTTGCGAAATATCGTTTGGAACCAGGAAGACAGTTTAAGCCAGGCGCGGGGTTGGGCAGCATTAGGGCAGATCAATCAGCATAAAGAACGCCCCGCTGCCGGAGTGAATCTGCAGATCCGCCACGTCTTCGATTCGGGCGGAGTCTCTGCGTTGGAGCGAATGCTCGCCGTTGAGCTTTAAATCCCCTTCGATCACGAATAAAAAGTTTTTTCTGCCGTGCTGCTGCTGGAAATCGATTTGTCTGCCCGCCTCCAGCTTGCTCAAATAGAGAGTGGCATTCTGATGAATGTAGGCTACCCGATTTTTTTCGTGCAGGCTTTGGGACACGACCGGCAGCAGTGAATTGAGCATCTCGTCAGGGGTGTAACGGATCTGCTCGTAGGACGGAGTCAGGCCTCTTTCGGCAGGCTCGATCCACAGCTGCAGGAAATTGACCGGGGTATCGGAGGAAGGGTTGACTTCCGAGTGGAGAATCCCCGTCCCTGCAGTCATTCGTTGAATTTCACCGTAACGGATGATTTCTTTGTTCCCCGTGCTGTCCTCATGCTGGAGTTCCCCGTCCAGAACCACGGTAACGATCTCCATTTCACGGTGGGGATGGGTTCCGAAGCCGGTCCCTGGCTGCACGATATCGTCATTTAATACTCTCAAGGGCCCGAATCGCAGATTGTGGGGATCGTAATATTCCGCAAACGAAAAGCTGAAACGGCTGTTCAGCCATCCATGGTCGGCGTTAAACCGCGATTTGTCCGGAAAGATTCGGATCATTATGCATCAATTCCTCTCTTTGGCGCGTTCTTTTCTTGGCGTGAGTCTTCATGGCCGCATTTTTATACATGTAATAGTACCAGTCTTGAAAATTCACTTCCACAAAAATAATTCAATGTGAATTCTACGAGGACGCTTCGCCTGCCATTTTCACCATCCGCTGGTGCTATGGAAATGCATAGGGTGTTGATACGTACAGAAATATTTTAATTAACCATATTCTCTCAGGAACTTACTTTTGTCGAGCAGCTATGGTAATCTATTATCAAGGAGTTGATCGGCCATGAGTCATGATTTCAAACTTTGTCCGAAATTCGAACAGGCTTTCGAATTGTTGGGAAAACGTTGGACAGGTCTCATTATTCGCGTGCTATTGACCGGTCCGAAGAGGTTCAAGGATATTTCCGCGCTCATTCCCGGAGTCAGCGACAAGATGCTGACCGAACGGTTCAAGGAACTTGAGGCGGCTGAGGTTCTTATCCGCAACGTCTATCCGGAAACCCCGGTGCGCATCGAATATGAATTGACCGAGAAAGGCAGAATGCTTGAACCGGTTTTGGATGAAGTTCAAAAATGGGCGGACCGGTACATTTAACAATCTTGAGACCAAAAGTCCCTTATCTCTTGCTCTGTTTTAACGAAGTTTTGGTGGGGGAGGTTCCCCCAAGTCCAAGTACAAGCGGGCTATTTATGCTTCGCTTTTTTTGTGCGGTCGGGTCGGCTGCGCGGAGAATACCTGCAATTGCACATCTTTCTTAATGCTTTGCTTTTCCGCCACGCAACATTCCTGCCAAAATGCACTTATTTTCGGCTCTATCTCAAGATAGATGAAACCTTTTTCATTCATTGCTCGTCAGAAGGGTGACAATGAAATGAAAGGGGTTTTTGTTATGAAGAGGAAGACGGGATTTTTATTGACGGCCATGGGAATCGCTGCTGGTTTGCTGGTCCTGCCGCTGATCGGCGGGGCGGGAGCGGTTCTCTTGAAAAGCCAATCTGCCTTTGCGGCGGGCTCATCATCTCCGGCTCAGCAGGATCAGCACCTGATCGTCGTGAGCGGGCAGGGGGAAGTTTCCGCCGAACCGGACGTGGCCTATATTTCTATTGGCGTCGAGACCTCTGCGGACACGGCTAATGCTGCACAAAGCACGAATTCGAAGAAATTCGCAGACCTGCAAAGCGTGCTGTTGAATCAGTATGGAATCGACAAAAAAGAAGTTCAAACCACCAGTTTTCAAGTCTATCCGCAATATCAGTACAGCGACAAGCAAAACCCCAAGGTTGCCGGTTATACCGCAAGCCATATGGTTCAGGTGACCTACCGCAATCTTCCCAAATTGGGCCAACTGCTTGACGATGTTTCCAAGTCCGGGGTCAATCGGGTGAACAACATCCAATTCAGCACGGAAAAATCGCAGGATTATGAGCTGCAGGCCCTGCAAAAAGCGATGGACAACGCCAAAGCGAAGGCGAAAGCGCTGGCTCAATCGGCAGGAAAGGAACTGGGAGGTGTTGTGAACATCACCCAAAACGGCGGCAGCATGCCGCCGGTGATCTACGGAAACGCAAAGATGGT
This sequence comes from Ferviditalea candida, assembly GCF_035282765.1. Classification (GTDB taxonomy): domain Bacteria; phylum Bacillota; class Bacilli; order Paenibacillales; family KCTC-25726; genus Ferviditalea; species Ferviditalea candida. Next base: position 180,292 of record NZ_JAYJLD010000005.1, read on the forward strand.
GGCGGATTCTGCTGCGTCGGCTTCCACCCCGGTATTCGGAGGGGAAGTGACTGTTTCCGCCAACGTCACGGTACAGTTTGAATTTCGGTAAAAAAACTGACACTATGCAGGAATTGTTCGTGAAATATAAACAAAATGCAAACAAAATGCCGGAAGAGGGTGCGGGTTTCGCGCTCTCTTCCTTTATCCTGTGATATAATAAACCAAAACGGGATAGGGTGAATACATATTGACATCATTGAATCGCACGGGCGATACCGTGCTGCTGGTTGACGGAATGGCCCTGCTGTTCCGGGCGTTTTATGCGACCTCCTACGGCGGTTATATCATGAAAACCAGTGCAGGCATTCCAACGAATGCGGTATATGGCTTTGTCAAATATTTTTGGGACGCAGTCGACACGTTCAATCCTTCACACGTGATTTGCTGTTGGGATATGGGGAGCCGAACGTTTCGCGCGGAGAAATTCGACGGGTACAAAGCGAATCGGGCGGAGCCCCCGGGGGAGCTGATTCCACAGTTTGACCTGGTGAAGGATGTGGTTGCGTCCTTCGGCGTGCCGAATATCGGGCTTGAGGGTTACGAGGCGGATGATTGCATCGGGACGCTTTCCAGGAAACACGCCGAACAGTCCCATGTGTTCGTTTTGACGGGCGACCGGGACATGCTGCAGCTGGTGGATGAAAACGTCCACGTCATTTTCATGAAAAAAGGACAGTCGAATTATGCGGTTTATAATCCGGATACCCTGTTTGCGGAAACGAATCTGAAGCCTGCGCAGATTATTGACTTGAAGGGATTGATGGGCGATCCGAGCGACAACTATCCTGGAGTCAAGGGCATTGGGGAAAAGACCGCGCTGAAACTTCTCCAAGAGTTTGAGTCGGTGGAAGGGATACTCGAAAATATTCAATCGCTCTCCAAAAGCGTGCGCAATAAAATCGAATCGGAGTTAGACATGCTTCATCTTTCCAGGGATCTGGCTACCATCCGCCGGGATATCCCGATCGAATGCGGTCTGCATGAGTGTGTCTGGTCACCCGATCCGGAAAGCGTCCGCGGAATGTTCGAAACGCTGGAGTTCGGAGGGTTGCTGAAACTGATCAGTTGAACTGACAGAATCCCGATTACTTCAACAAATACTGGAGGATATCAGATGCTGTTGTGGAACGTTCCCGATCGGGATAAAATCAGCCTTATGGAAACGATTTGCGAGAGCATGACAGACGCCATCGTTTTATTGAATGAGGACGGTCTCATCGAGGGCTGCAATACCGCATTTTTGCGGCTCTCAGGATATTCCGAGAAAGATTTGAATGAGGGAAGATCGATCTGCACGATATGTAACGGAGTCTTGACAATTAAGGAAGCGCTTACTTGCTCCGATTGTCCAATGACGCAAATGCCCCGGGAATCATCCGCCATTCAATTTTTGGACCGTTCAGGAAGATCGTCCCGCGTGCTGGTCAGCACTTCTAAAGTCAAACTTGAGAGCCGCCTTCAATGGATCGTTGTTTTACGCACAATGTCCCCTGTACAGAGTGCGATTAGCGATACTTTCGGCCGGCTTTTGATAAAATATGATGAACAGCTGGAGGAATTTTCGCACATGCGCGGCAGCACTCAGCTGATGCTCGGCAAACTGAGCAAACGTGAAAAAGAGGTTTTGGAATATATCGCTTTGGGATTTTCCAATCAGGAAATTTCTGAGAAATTGGTCATCTCGGTGAAAACCGTGGAAAAACACAAGTCTAACATCGTATACAAATTGCGCTTAAAATCCTACGGCGAGCTGGCCCGTTTTGCCGTCATCAAGGAATTGCTGGATTTATCTTAAGCTTAAGTCGGAGGTTCAACAGCTTAAAAAAAATCTACAAGAAGTTCATAAAAACGTCAAATAACGTCTTGAATTCGACAAATATCGGGGAATCCCCCGATATTTCTGCTTAATTTTAGCAAATATAATGATATTAATCGTATTCAATAAACCAAAGTAGGTGGCTGCCTGTGAGCGATCTGAAAAAAGAACTCGAGGACATCAAGTTTGCCTTGGATCAATCGTGTATTTTGGCGGTTACGGATGCCGCAGGAAAAATCACTTATGTCAATGATTTGTTCTGCAGCATTTCCCAATATACCAGGGAAGAGCTGATCGGTCGTACCCACAGACTCGTCCAATCCGGACATCACAGCCGGGATTACTACCAAGACATGTGGAGAACCATTTCACGCGGGAACGTATGGAAAGGGGAATTCAAGAACCGCGCCAAAGATGGTTCCTTCTATTGGGTTCGCACTACGATCGTTCCATTCATCGACGAAAAAGGAAAGCCGTTTCAATATATATCCATAAGAACGGACATCACGGAAAGCAAAATTATGGAGCAAGCATTGAGAGAAGCGATGAAAAGCGATTTTGAACGAACAATCAAGAGTCTGAATATTGCAATATTTAAAGTGGAACGAAATCAAGCCGGTCATTATGTTTACCGTTTGTCTGAAGGTTTGCTGTCCGAAAAATTCAACCTTAATACGAAGGAAATTGCCGGGAAAACCAGCTTCGATATTTTTCCAAAGGATACGGCAGTCTTCTTGGAACAACGATTCAAGGAGGCTGAGGGGAGCAAGAACGTTACGTTCGAATTATCACTAAATCAAAATCATTTTCATGTCACGCTATCCCCCCATCTTAAGGAAAACGGGATGTATGAAATCATCGGCTCTGTCGTGGACATTAATAAACAAAAGGAATCGGAAAAAACCATTGAACGGATGGCTTATTTTGACGATGTTACCCGGCTGCCGAACCGCCGCATGTTCAAACTGGATGTTCAGCGAATGATCGAGACGGCGCATGCGGAAAATGGAAAGTTTGCGGTCGTTATGCTGGATCTGGACCGTTTCAAACAGATTAATGATACGTTTGGACACTCAATTGGAGATTCCCTGATCAATCAAATTGCCGAACGGTTATCGAGTCTGGTAAATGAGGATTTGTGGCTGTATCGTTTCGGTGGTGATGAATTTTTGTTTCTTTACCGGATGGATGGCGTCGGCAAATTGGAGAACGAATGGTTCCGGAATATCTTGTCGCTGTTTCACGAACCGCTGATCATTCGGAACCAGATGATCTATGTAACGGTCAGTCTGGGCTCCGCAGTATTTCCATTTGACGGATACGATTGGGAGACGCTTGTCAAAAATGCCGACACCGCGATGTATGAGGCCAAGCGAAAGGGAAGGAATCTCTACGCCAGATATACATACAGCATGAATTCGCAATATCAGGAAAAGCTCTTGATGGAGACGGAGCTTCGAAGGGCGTTAATCAATAATGAATTCGCACTTTATTACCAACCTCAATATGAGACGGCAACCCGCGATTTGATCGGATTCGAAGCTTTGATTCGTTGGAACCACCCGATAAGGGGGATGCTGCAGCCGGGCGAATTTTTGCCTGTAGCAGAAGAAACCGGACTGATGATCGAAATTGGACAATGGGTGTTGAAAACCGCCTGCGAACAAAACAAACTATGGCAGCGATCCGGATATACTCCTTACAAAGTTTCCGTGAACATCTGTCCGGCTCAGTTTCAGGCGTCAAGGTTTACCGAAACTGTCTTTAAAATACTGAAAGAATCCGGACTTGCTCCGCAATATTTGGAGCTTGAAATAACGGAAAACGGCATTATGCACAGTTCAGATGAAAGCATCAGAATATTGGAGAGTCTGAAATCCGCCGGAATTTCCATTTCGATCGACGATTTCGGCACCGGCTATTCATCGCTTGCCCTGCTGCGGAAATTTCCGGTTGACGCGTTGAAAATCGCCCATCATTTTGTCAAAGATATCCCGGATAAAAAAGAAGATCGGGCGTTGGTGACAGCGATCGTTCAGCTGGCCCGCGGCATGGGATTGAAGGTGGTTGCCGAAGGAGTGGAGCATGAAAGGCATTATGATTTTTTGAAATATTTGCAGTGCCATGTGATGCAGGGGTTCTGGTTTGCCCGTCCGCTGCCCGCGGCTGAAATAGATAGTTTGCTTGCAAGAATGGGCAATAATCAATCTATTCCAATGTGAAAGGTGAGGAAATGACGAAGAAAAGCCCGTTTCATGTGCCGACCGGGGTGGTTGAATTAGTTGCGAAACAACCGCCAAGCAAGGAGAAGGTATCCAAGGAACCGTCCTGGATCGAGAAGTCACGCACGCAGCAGGTGCGGATTTCATTGGAGGGTCATACTCATCTTAAGGAACAGATCCGCATGATCAATTTGACGGAAGACGATCTCAAGCTGGTCAAAGCCATTCAGCCGCTGGTCCGGCGGCATATCGACAGCATCACCGAGCAATTCTATTCTACGGTTTTGCAGGTGGAAGAGCTCAAGCAAATCATTCACCAGCACTCCACCCTGGATAGGTTGAAACAGACATTGCTGGACCATCTATTGGACATGTTCAACGGAACGATTGATGCAGAATTTATCTCCAAACGGATGAGGATTGCCGACGTGCATGTGCGCATCGGATTGTCTCCGAAGTGGTATATGGGGGCGTTTCAAAGTCTGCTTAATTCGTTCATGGATATGGTCAATACCGAGGTTGAGGAGAGGCAGAAATGCTTGCGGATCGATGAGGTCATTGCCAAACTGATGAATTTGGAACAGCAAATTGTGCTCGAAGCCTATGAAGCGGAAAATATTCGGCAGCGGGAGAAGGAATATCAGCGCGTTAAACAGGAACTGAAATGGAAAATGGCAGCGTTGAGCGAGGAACTCGCTGCGTTGACCGAACAAACCAGCGCATCGGTGGAGGAGTTGGTCGCGAGCAGCAATGAAATCCGTTCATCGTTTCAAATCAAGCTGGAGCAGGCCAAAGCGATGCAGGGTCTGACCGAAGAGGGAAGAACGGGCATACAGCAATTGGATGACCGAATCGAGAGTATTCTGCAAACTTCCGAGAAGATGACGGGGACGGTCAGCCAGCTGAGCGACTCCTCTTCGCAAATTGCCGGGATTATGAATCTGGTCAAGGAAATTGCCGATCAAACGAATCTGCTTTCTCTGAATGCAGCCATTGAAGCGGCAAGAGCAGGCAGTCACGGAGCCGGGTTTGCCGTTGTCGCATCCGAAGTGAAGAAGCTGGCGGATGAAACCAAAGCCTCCGCCGAAACGATCCGCCGATTGATTACCGATTCGGAAAAGTTTGTGCAGGAGGTGGTTGCGGGAATTGCCGAAGTCCGGGCCATGATCGACCAGGGACGCAAGGAATCGGATGCGGCCAGCCGGATTTTTAACCGGATTCAAGAATCGATGCAGCACAATATCCGCGATCTGAACAAAACGGATCAGGAAGTGGAGTCTTTGGTACAGGTCATTGAAGAAATCGGAACGTCGTCGGCCAAGGTCGCCGCATCCGCTGAAACGCTGAATCAAGCAGCGCAGAATGCTTAATCGGTCGGAAACTCGTTCGCGATATCCTCGTCATGGGTAGGATGATCGCCGGGGTAATCCCTTTCCAGCCCTGCATGAAACTCGCGGTCTTCATAGACAAAACGATTCGGCGGACGCTGATCCTCCCGCCACGGGCTGCTTTTTCCGAGCGATTCAACCAACAGCGATGAGCCGTAAGCGCCTTCGGGGAACTCCTCCGCCGCAAGATCGTTTCGCTGAGATTCAACAGTTGCCAAATCGGTAAATTCTCTGCGGCGCTCTTTTTTAAATGGTGTCATTGGATAAGCCTCCCATAGTCATTTATTACTAAGTATTCCTCGGGAGGATGGCTTAGATGTATCCAACAAGCGATGGGTCAATCGGTAAAATTTACCGTACCGACGATTTGTTCAAGGAAGCTTCTCAATTCATTCGCTTCCGCTTCATCCAGTGAGAATGTCTTCTCCAAGTATCCTTCTTCCTCAAGATCATCGGGACCGATAATGGCGGTAACGCCGAATTGCAGATCGATCACCAGTTTTTTTCCGTAGAAACGGTCGGTATTTACAATAGCCAAATCAAATCGCTTCAAGCTGCGTGTGATGAAACAGACGAAACGGGTGCTCGTGACCTCCGTCGAATCGGACAAAAAATCAAAATCCCCCGAGAACATCCAACATCCTCCCCTTCAATAATGAAATGCAAACCAGATTATACATGAAATGCGGGGAAACGGCAAAATATCCTTGTCGAAATTTGGGTATGTCAAACGTCTGAGAAAATGTCACCTTAACTCGTCCGAGAAAATGTCACTTTTGTAGTGTTCCGAGCCACCGTTAGGTGGCTTGGACTGTCTTTGAAT